>JAUWCP010000088.1 GCA_030609245.1 Hyphomicrobium sp. | reverse complement strand
AAGCAAGGTGAAGAACGGCGACGAGCGGATTGTGGTCCTCAACAGGGCCGCGAGATCGGTCGTCGATGGACGGCGTGGGAAGCATCCGACCCACGTCTTTGCGTTTGAAAATAGTCCGGTTCAGCGCATGCTGAACACGGGGTGGAAGCGGGCGCGAACGGCCATCGGCTTGCCTCAGCTAAGGGTCCATGACCTCAAGCACACATTCGGTCGAAGACTACGCGCAGCTGGGGTCGGTTTTGAGGATCGACAGGATCTGCTCGGTCACCGCTCTACGCGCGTCACAACGCACTACTCGGCAGCCGAGTTGTCTCGACTGATCGAAGCCGCTGAGTGTGTCTGTGAGCGGGATGGGCGTCGTCCAGAGCTTGTCGTGTTGAGAGGAGCATTTTCACGCTCTTCCCGCAAAACTCCCGCAAACGCTGGTGAGGTGCTTGTGGAACGGCTGCCAAGTCCTTGAAAGGCTTGGTAGCGGGACCCGGACTCGAACCGGGGACCTACGGATTATGATTCCGCCGCTCTAACCAACTGAGCTATCCCGCCACGAATGGCGTCTATAAGGAGCACGATCGGACGCTGTCAAGATCGCAGGCCTAAGCTCACTCGGCGGCCACTGCCCTGCGGGAAGCATCACGCGTCTTCGTGAAGCGTAATAGGGTGAATAGGCCAAGCGGGCTTAAAGACTTGCGCTCAGCAAGCTCAAGGTCCCCACTCACCATCACACGCGACAGGTCGAAGACCGAGCGCCATCCGATATGTTCGGCGAAGGGGGCCATGCGCCGTTCGACCCAGCCGCGCATGCCATGCTGCTGACTGAAATGATTGACGAGCAATACTTCTCCACCGGGCTTGGTCACGCGCGCAAGCTCTCGCATCACGCGCTCAGGGTCCGGTACCACTGTCATCACAAACATGGCAACGACGGTATCAAAGGAGTCGGCGGGGAATCTCAGGTCGGCCGCATCCATTTCATGCAGGCCCGTCACATTGTCTAGCTCTTCTGAATCGACGCGCTCGCGTGCCTTTTTCAACATCTCCGGCGATAGGTCGATGCCGACAATTTCCAGATGACGCGCATAGTCGGGAAGCGACAGTCCTGTGCCGACGCCGACCTCCAGCACCCGGCCTCGCGGTGCCCTATTGATCACCTCCACCGCACTGTGGCGCCCTTGTTCTGCGATGCGCCCAAACGTGAGGTCGTAAACAGGAGCCCAGCGGCGGTAAGCGTCCCGAACCGCGCCCTCATCAATCCGGCCAATGCCGACAATGCGACCGTGAGCTTTCTCCAGCCGCCCGGATTGCCGCCGGAACTCGGTACGGGACATCGTTTTCATTGGGGTACTCGCTCCTTCATCAACGCGACCCGGTTCTTCTTATTAACTCTTGGCATCGCTCAGCAACCCTTGAGCCGCTCCCTCACCTGCCTCGCACCCGTAATGTCACAGGCGAGCGTACGCGCGATAAATCCACCACCTAGCACGCGAGCCTCAGCATCGCCGTTTGCATAGAACACGCAGGCTTGGCCTGCCGCGACCCCGTCCTCGCTGTTGCTCAGCACAACCCTTACCGCCCCGTCGCTTTCCGCAAATAGGGTAGCTGGCTGCGGCGGCTGCGACGAGCGGATGCGCGCAAAGATTGAAAACCCTTCAGCAGCAACCTCCGACAATGGCTCATCTCCAAGCCAATTGGTCTTATTAAGGATTAGACCCGTGGTACGCAAGCACTCGCGCGGTCCCACCACGACCTCATTGTGTTCAGAATCGAGCCGCACGACGTAGAGCGGATGGGGCCCGGCGATCTTGAGCCCACGGCGCTGCCCGATCGTGTAATTGATGATGCCATCATGACGGCCGAGGCGGCGGCCATCAACGTGCACGATGTCGCCAGGCTTCACTGCGCCGGGCTTCAACCGCTCAATGACGCCAGTATAGCGTCCGGTCGGCACAAAGCAGATGTCTTGGCTGTCAGCCTTCTCCGCAACCGCCAGGCCCAGCTCGCGGGCGAGTTCGCGCACTTGCGCCTTGGGCAACGCGCCCAACGGGAACCACAGATGGCGCAACTGTTTGCGGGTGGTGGCAAACAGGAAATAGCTCTGGTCGCGCTCAGCGTCCGCGGCGCGCAACAACTCGGGTCCGCCAGGCCCATCGCGGCGCTGGATATAGTGTCCCGTGGCCAGGACGTCAGCGCCGAGTTCCTTTGCTGTTTCCAGCAGGTCGCGGAATTTGATCTGCTGATTGCATGTGACGCAGGGAATTGGCGTTTCGCCGGCCATGTAGCTCTCCGCAAACGGGTCCATCACGGCCTCGGCGAACCGGCTTTCGTAATCGAGCACGTAGTGCGGAATGCTGAGCGAATGCGCAACGCGACGTGCATCGTGGACGTCTTGGCCGGCGCAGCAGCTACCCTTGCGGCCCGCAGCCTGCCCGTGGTCGTAAAGTTGCAGGGTAATCCCAATGACATCGTGGCCGGCGCGCTGCATAAGTGCTGCGACTACGGAAGAATCGACGCCGCCAGACATCGCGACCACGACGCGAACCGGCGCCGCTGCGGTGCGATCGATCAACTTGGTAAACGATATGTTTGCGAGCGAACTCGTCATCTCGTTGCCATGCACCATTTTCTTAAGACCGGCCGTGCGCCCACTAAGGTTCGCGTTTTAACGCTGATATTGGCAGCCGCCAACGTCCAAGGCCCATTTCTGGCGCAAAATTAGGACCTGAGCGGTCTTCAACGCAAGTCGTCTGTAGTGCGGCATGGGCTGCCTAGCGGAGTCGCAGACCGGAGCCCGTTAAGCATTCCCAAGTAAAAGTAAAGGCGGCCAGTGACAATCCCGCACACCTATTTATGCTACGTTTACTCAATAGGTTAGGTCGTCCTTAATTGTGTTGCGCTATGACGGAGGACGGGTCAGCGAGTGTGTAATGAGTATCATGACCGAACAACAGATGAGAGCGCGGGTGCGCTATGTCATCGGGCCCGATGGGAGCCCGTTGACGGTTGCCGACCTTCCTCCCCAAAATACGAAGCGTTGGGTCATCCGCCGCAAGGCGGAGGTCGTGGCAGCTGTTCGCGGCGGTCTGCTCAGCATTGAAGATGCCTGTGAGCGCTACAAACTGACGGTCGACGAGTTCCTGTCCTGGCAGCGCTCGATCGACAAACACGGGCTTCCAGGGCTGCGTGCCACACGTATTCAAGATTACCGGGAGTGAGAAGGGCTTCACCGATTTGAGCGCCTTGAGCCTGTGGCTCTTGGCGTTACGTCCGATATGGGTGAACACAGTTTTTTGGCGCCCGCGCGTCGATGTCAGGTCGCACGTTCGCTGCCCTTTTTACCTGGCGGCTTCTTCTTCGGCTTCGGCGCCTCAGGCGACTTAGGCACCCATCCGCCATTAGTGTTGGAATCGACACAACCGATGTCGCCTCGTGCCCAGCGGTGCACATCGTTTTCCATCGACTTGCTAAGCGGTTCGGGCAGTTTCAGGTTCTCGATGCTGATCTTTGAGGACTCACCGTCGGGCGCAATCGAGATGCGAAAGGCGCGCAAGCCCCGAGGGTTTTCCGTGCTGGAATTTCGCTCATGAATGACGATTTTCGCTTTGCCGCCTTTGGCTGGGGGCTCGGCATCGGCGTGGTAGACGTATGCGTCCCTAAGTGGGCCAGCCTTTCCAAACCAGCAGGCCAAGGCACCACGCGCCACGCGGGCATAAATGTCCGTCGGAGTCCCGACGATCGGGGCTTCGTGCAACGACCCGGTGCTCTCCGGCGCCAGCTCAGAAAGGTTCAAACCCGAGCATCCGCCTAATACCAGGCAGACCGTGGCGCCGATGTTGGAACAGATGAGGCCCGCTCGCAGCATTGTGTTTGATCTGGTTAGAGCTTGGTCCCAATAACATACGCGGGCAGACACCTGTGCAATGCCTTAGGCAACCCCATTCATCGCGAGTTTGGTTGGCACGCGGAAGTGGCGAGCACAAGACTGTCTTACAGGGCGGAATTGGGGCAGGCATTGCCGTGCGAGAAAATGGGCCGCAGGGGAACGGCGAGCCTTGCGCCGCACCTAGCGCAGAGTGGCGCTGGCTGAGCGCTCTGCACGCCGGCGGGTGCGCAGCTCCTCGCGCGTTGCAGGCGCATCGGCAAGGCTCAGCTGCTCCAGCGCGTCGTCGCGCTCACGCTGAGCCGCTTCGAGCTTGGCCATCAGTCCGACCACGGAGCTGTGGAGGTTGTCGCGGCGCTGGCCCGCAGACCTAGCGAAGGTCGAATAGGCAAAATGGGTGGGATCTTTAACCCCCGTACGCTCTTCTTCAGCCTTGACCTGCCGGTCAAGGTCACTTGCCATGCCCTCAAACTCGCGGATCATATGCTCAAGTTCGGCCACTTTTCGCGCTTTCTCGTCTGCTTCAAAGCGCTTCAGTCTGACCGCTGCCTCACGTGACTTCATGGTTCGAAACCCTGTACTCACTCGAACTTACTCTGGCGCGCCAACCAAGAACTCTGCCAGGACCTGCGCCCCGAGCGCCTTTCGGAGCCGTCCCTGCCCCCGCTCCGCGCCGGCATCGCGAAGGCCTATTTGAGAGGGCCGCAAGCGACCCGTCTTCTTCGCACAAAATCTGACATACATCCATTAAGTTGCGGTAAAGCCACGCAAAGATCGTTCCCTTTAAAATAGTACGGATCTGGCGAGAAAAAAGGCCTCAGCCCCTAGGGCCGATTCGCGAATTCTGTTACCTCTTGATTCGCAAGCGCTTTGGGCTTGAACGGCGCACCCTGCATCGCTCGGATCTCCGGTCCAATCGCGAAGCAGTGGCGGTTGTCGAGACCGCTCGCGGTGTTCGAAGGTACGCAAGCAAATTTTCGGTTGGGTTGGCGCGGTCTGTTGACCGCGAACGCTGTCTTTGTGCCGGCAGCGGGGCAATGCCGCCTGTCTTGCGTATGCCGGTATGAAGAAGTTGCAGCGGGGAAGTCTATCGCCATGGTGTTTGTGTTGGGGCGATACGCAAGACTTAATTAGGGTTTGTTAACTTATGACGGGTAGCTTCGTAACTAACACTTAGCCATGAGAGAAAGCGGGCAGTCTCTTCGGCTCAACGAACGCGCCGCAAGCGGCAGGCAAAAGGAACGATCATGAGAGTTCTTTTGATCGAGGATGATAACGCAACGGCGCAGAGCATTGAACTTATGCTCCAGTCCGAGGGCTTTAATGTTTACACCACCGACCTCGGGGAAGAGGGCGTAGACCTCGGAAAACTCTACGATTACGATATCATATTACTCGATCTAAACTTGCCAGATATGAGCGGCTATGAGGTTCTCAAGACTCTGAGGATCGCCAAGGTCGGTACACCCATTCTTATTCTTTCGGGGCTTGCCGGCATTGAAGACAAGGTGCGCGGCCTGGGCTTCGGTGCCGACGACTACATGACCAAGCCCTTTCATAAAGACGAGCTGGTCGCCCGTATCCATGCCATCATACGCCGCTCCAAGGGCCATGCGCAGTCGGTCATCGAGACCGGCAATCTGCGGGTTAACCTCGACACGAAGACGGTCGACGTTAATGGTCAGCGCGTGCACCTTACCGGCAAGGAATACCAGATGCTCGAGCTGCTCTCGCTGCGTAAGGGCACCACGCTCACCAAAGAGATGTTCCTCAATCATCTCTATGGTGGCATGGACGAGCCCGAGCTCAAGATCATCGACGTCTTCATCTGCAAGTTGCGCAAGAAGCTGCTGGCCGCCACCGGAGGCCAGCACTACATCGAGACGGTTTGGGGCCGCGGCTACGTGCTTCGCGATCCCAGCGACGACACAATAGCTGTCGCCTAACACCGACACACGCAACGTAACGCAATTGCTTTCGGGAGCCCTTGGGCTCCCGACTTACTTTTACCAATCCTTTAGCATTGGTGCCGAAAGCAGACTTTCCTCGCTTGACACGTTGCACTTGACTTGTTCTGCACGCTGATACTGAAGGGGTTGTTGCGGGAGCTAAGAGGGCACCAACCAATAAAGTAGTTCAAAGTTGAACTGCTGAGATTGAGGTGGTCTGAGTAAAACCATGAAGCCTTTCCCTCAGACATCGCCTGTGGTCGTTGCCGAACCAGAGAAGCGTACCCGGTCGACTTTAAGACAGGCGGCGGCAGACGGAGAGGCACCTGAACAACGGCCCGGACCGGCCAGTGTTTCCAACTGGGACCATGGGGTCACCTACCGGCCCGCCGTGATCGTGCAACCACGCACGATCGAGGACGTCGTGCGCGTTGTATCCGATACGTCGACGTATCCCTCTCCCGTGCGCGCCGTCGGCAAGCTGCACTCACCTGCCCCCTGCTCCGCCGATGACGGCGGAACGATGCTCGACATGACCAGCATGACGCGCATCTTGGAAATTGGTCCCGATTTCGTCACCGCCGAGGCCGGCGCGCTTTATATCGATGTGGCTGAAGAGCTCGCCCGTCACGACCGGCAGTTCCACATCAATACCGAGATCGGCACCATCACCTTAGGCGCGATCGCCTGCGCGGCGACGAAGGACAGCTCGCTCATTGGCAGCTCGCATTACGGACAGGTGAGTTCGTTCGTCTCCGGCGTCAAGGTTGTAAAGACCGATGGAATGGTGTGCAGCTTCACCGAAGACGAACACCCTGAGGAGATGCGACTGTTGCGATTGAGCTATGGTCTGCTCGGCGTCGTCGTGGAGGTGACTCTAAAGACCCAACCTATTACCGCTCTCTTCGCTGAGCACCGCGCCTACACGCTTGCCGAGTTCCGCGCAGCCGTGCCGGAGCTTATCGCGCAGAACTACGCGCTGATGATGTACTTCTATCCTTTTGCGGACAGTGTGGTGCTCGAGGTGCGCCGCGAGGAGCCCGACGCCAAGCCGACGTCATCAGGCGGCTGGTGGCTACGCAACGCCTTCTGGCGCAAATACGGCCCCTTGTTCGTACTTTCAATCCGGCGCATTTCGCCGACCGCCGCAATCGAGCGTGCGCTGATCCGCTTCTACGACCGGCTTATGCGTCGCGGCATGTGCTTGCTAGTCGGCGGAAAGCTTACCCTGCCGCAAGCACAGATCATCCGTCACGTCGACGACCCTGGTGACAACAAGTTCGTCTTTTCCATGTGGTCATTTGAAGAGGATGGTTACTTCGACACGCTTGAGGCCTACTTCCGCTTTTGCAATGAGTATGCGGAGCAAACCGGTTTTCGCTGCAATCTGCCCGCTGTGGGTTACCGCATCGTTCAAGACCGCAAGGCACTCTTGTCTTATACGCACGATAGCGATGCCTTGAGTATTGATCCCGTGTCTACAGGCGGACCCGAGTGGGAGGAATTCCTCAAGGCGTTTAACGTATTTTGCAGCGACCGCAACGGCCACCCCCTGTTCAACCAGACTAAGCACCTCACCGCAGTCCAGGTACGAAAGTCATACGGGAAACGGTGGGAGGAATTTGCACGAGTGCGGGCCAAGTGGGACCCCGACGACCGCTTGCTCAGTCGCTATTTCGCCGATCTACTGGACGATATGCCCATCGCCTAGCTGTGTCTTAAGAGCAGCGCCGGTTTCAGGTGAAACGCGCATCGGGAAAGCGGCGGCGCGACACGGTGCGGTCTTTCCCCCTATCATGTCTCGGATTAGTAGCCCTCAGCTACGAAGCCGCCGCCAGAAGAAAGCGCCTAATGAAGATTGTAATTGCACCCGACTCCTTCAAAGAGAACCTGACGTCTCTGGAGGTTGCGAGCGAGATTGAGACCGGCTTGAAGCGGGTCTGGCCCGATGCCGAATACGTCAAGGTGCCCATGGCCGACGGCGGCGAAGGCACGGTGCAGTCGCTGGTGGACGCCACTGGCGGCCAGATCATCAAGTGCGAGGTGACAGGGCCGCTCGGTGATAAGGTCCAGGCATCCTATGGCTTGCTCGGCGACGCAAACATTGCCGTCATCGAGATGGCCGAGGCGTCCGGCCTCCCCCTTGTCCCTAAGGATCAGCGCGATCCCCTACGTGCGACCACGTTCGGCACCGGCGAGCTCATTGCCGATGCCATCAATCGCGGCGTGAAAGAAATCATCATCGGCATCGGCGGATCGGCGACAAACGATGCGGGTGCCGGGTTCGCCCAAGCGCTTGGCGCGCGCTTCCACAACGCGGGGGGCGTGCCGATCACGGAACCGCTTGGCGGCGGCAGGCTCGCCGAGGTTACCGCAATTGATATGACTCAGGCCAACCCTGGCCTCAGCCGCGTGCGCATAAGCGTCGCCTGTGACGTCACGAACCCTTTGTGCGGAGAGAATGGAGCCTCGCACATCTATGGTAAGCAGAAGGGCGCGACGCCTGAAATGATCGAGCAGCTCGACAAAAACCTGGAACACTTTGCCCGGATCATTAAACGCGACCTGTTCGCCGATATTGCAGACGAGCCCGGTGCCGGGGCCGGCGGCGGCATGGCTGCGGGCCTCTTGGCTTTCACCAATGCGACCTTGAAGCGTGGCGTCGAGCTTGTCGTCTCTCACACCGGTTTGGAGAAGCACTTGAGGGGCGCCGACCTCGCGATCACAGGCGAGGGCCGCGTGGATTCCCAAACCGCGTTCGGCAAGACGCCATCGGGTGTAGCCGCGGTCGCGCGCAAGCTTGGAGTGCCGGTGGTCGCAATCGGCGGCGGGCTGGCCGACGACGCAGCCGGCGTGTTCGCCCACGGCATAGATGGGCTGGAGACGGCAACGCCCAATGCGATGCCGCTTGAAGAGGCGATCGGGAAATCACGCCAATATCTGCAAGATGCCGCTGAGCGCGTGGCACGTCTGATCATCATAGGCCAGCGCATGCCTAAGAAGCGACGCTAGTTGGCGGGGGCGGGTGGCTCAACTGACGATCCAGGACTAGTATGACAACTCGATCGCGGATCTGAGCGATTTGACCATCGTCGTCGGGAGGCGCCCATGGGCCCCGTCTTGATCCTCTTATACGGCATTGTCGCCTACCTAATCGCAATGGCGAGCATCGCTTATGCGATTGGTTTTGTTGGCAACTACTGGGTCCCGAAGTCCATCGACAGCGGATCGGTGGGACCTCTAGGTGAGGCGTTGATCGTCAACGTCCTGCTTCTGGGCCTCTTCGCCATTCAACACAGCAGTATGGCGCGCCGCGGTTTCAAGAAGGC
>JAUWCP010000191.1 GCA_030609245.1 Hyphomicrobium sp. | reverse complement strand
GGAGGCCGATCAAACCGGCAATTGCGACAGCCGTCAGGCTAACTCGCAGGGATAGAGCTACGATCTCGAGTAGATCGGGGTTGAGCGACCCAATGAGGTGCAATGCCGCTGTGACGGCTTCAGATAAGTCTTGCATGTGATATGCCTACGCTGCTCGCCTTTCCATCAACCTTGATTGATTAAGATGCCATTCTTTGTTCAGCGTCATATTGGTTGTCTCTTTTGGCTGTCGTCACAAATCTTTCGAATTCCGTGGTCTCAGCGGGTGGGGCTTTTCAGCAGCAAGCGTTATATTGACAAGGGTGTGCGGATGAGGATCCGCGACAAACCCTAGCCGGCGGATGGAGAGAGGTCATGCCACAGCCAATTCTTCGAGTTCCACGCTCCGTTTGGCGAACCAACGGTTTCTCCCCGGGTGAGCGAGCCATCCCCGAGGAGACAGCCGTCGCCTTCACTTTCAATACGGCGTCCTATGCGGTGATGATGGCGACGCCACAGGATCTTGAGGACTTTGCGTTTGGGTTCAGCCTGACGGAGGGCGTTGTTTCCTCGTGCGATGCGATTGAGAGTGTGGAGGCGGTCGAGGAGGATATTGGTATAGAGCTGCGCATATGGCTGAAGGCGCCGCACGCTGCGGAGTTCCTGGGGCGGCGCCGAAAGATGGCGGGACCCACTGGGTGTGGGCTTTGCGGCATCGAAAGCTTGATAGAGGCCATGCGGCCGCCTTCTAAAGTGCGCGCAGGGCTTGTCGTTGCACCCGATCAGATCATGACCGCGATCGAGTCGCTTTTCCCGCTTCAGGTGCTCAATCATGAATCGCGAGCGGTGCATGCAGCGGGCTTTTGGGAGCCGAACCGTGGTTTGGCTGCGGTTAGGGAGGATGTCGGACGCCATAATGCGCTCGACAAGCTCGCTGGCGCCATTTTCCGCGAGCACACCACAGCAGACCAAGGCATTGTCTTGCTTACAAGCCGCGTCTCCGTGGAGATGGTGCAGAAATCGGCGGCGATAGGCGCACCCATAATCGTCGCCGTATCGGCACCCACGGCGCTGGCGGTCCGCATGGCGGACGCCGCGGGGATTACACTTGCCGCGATTGCGCGAAAGGATGGCTTTGAGGTTTTCACACATGCTCATCGTGTCACCGGAGCCACTGTCACTACTCCTGGCCTCAGTGCGGTTGCACCCCGAATTCCGTAAAAGGAATAAAATCGACGAGATCGCCCTCTCTGACTTCTGTGACCTCTTCGCCGACTTCGACCAAACCATCCGACTCCCTCAAGGAAGCAATTAATCCTGAGCCATCACGCGTGAACTTGGCGACCGAAAGCCTTCCTTTGTCAATCAGTCGCGCGCGCCAGAATTCGCGGCGTCCTGACTTTTTTCTCTGCGCAAAGGCAGCCGGCAAGGGATACCGGCGTGGCTCGGGCCACGCGCCACCCGCGAGTCGCGTAAGCACTGGCCTCACGTAGATTAGAAAACAGACGAAAACGGCAACGGGATTTCCTGGTAGACCGAAAACGACGCAGTTGTCGATCTGGCCGAAGCTCATCGGACGCCCGGGCTTTATGGCGATCTGCCAGAGGTGGCGCTTCCCTATGGCATCAATAGCGGGTGCCACATGGTCTTCTTGGCCCTGGCTGGCACCCCCGGAGATGATGATCGCGTGGTACTTGCGGCTTGCCTCAGCAAGAGCCGCTCGCACGAGATCGGCCTTGTCAGGCAACACACCAAGATCGACTGCCTCGGCACCAGCCGCCCGGATAAGGCCTTGGAGCATGGGCGCATTGGCATCATAAACCTTGCCTGCGGAGAAAACTTCTCCTGGTCGCAGTATCTCGTCGCCGCTGGAGAAGATAACGACCTTGAGAGTTTCGAAGCAGTCGAGCCGGTCGAGGCCAGTGGCGGCTGCACTCGCCACTTCCTGCGGCCTGAGCATCGTGCCTGGCTCGACAAGAACAGCGCTGGCTTTTGCGTCCTCGCCTGCAAGCCGCCGGTTGGTGCCTTGTTTCAGGCCTGCGGGAATGACCGCATAACGCGCCTCGCCCTCCTGCTCGATGCGCACGTTTTCCTGCATGGCCACGGTATCGAGGCCTACCGGCATGACCGCGCCGGTGAAAATGCGCACGGCAATAGAGCGCGAAGCTTTTCCGTCGAAGGGATGGCCGGCAAACGCTTCCCCCGGGATCTTGAGTTTTGCTCCCTTGTCCTTGTCATAGGCTGCATGGGCAAAAGCGTAGCCATCGACCGCAGCGTTATCGTGGGCGGGAATCGGACGCAGCGCCACGATCGCTTTTGCAAGGAAACGCCCCGTGGCTTCGCAAAGAAGAACTTGCTCTATTCCTACAACCGGGCGCACGCGAGACTTAAGGATGGCAAGCGCCTCGTGGTGCGGAAGCCTGTCCTTGTCGAGAATGAAACAATCGTCGATCAATTTGGCCGTCATGCTTTTTCAAGCCCCAGTCGGTCCACGATGAAGTCAGCGATGCTGGAAACGTCGTCCAGTTGGAACACGGGCAGCGGATCATTTTCATCTTTGGGACGGTCAGAGGCAATCGCCACGATGCCGGGGACAGTTCCGTATAGAGGCTCGCGGGAAGCGGCACCATTCCTGCGGATCTCGATCTTGGGAAGTGCCTCGCGCTTAAAGCCCTCGACCAGCACGAGATCGCAGCCGCGCACGTATGCGAGTATATCGCCGAATGCCAACTCCGGGCTATCTCCAAGCTCGCGCATCAGGGCGAAGCGCTTGGGCGAAGAGAGCACAATCTGGCACGCTCCAGCGCTGCGCATCTTGAAGGAGTCGCGGCCCGGATGATCGATCTCGAAACTGGAATGAGCGTGCTTGATCACCGAGATCGAATAACCACGCTTGTTGAGCTCGCCGATAAGGCCAACCATGAGCGTGGTCTTGCCTGAATTCTTCCAGCCAGCCACGCCGAAAAGCGGCGGGCTCATAGCATTTGCTCCTTGAGTAAATAGCATTTGCTCCTTGAGTAAAGCGTCCGCTTTCGAGAGCTCCTCGGGCTCGTTGATGTTGAGGAAGGGATCGATAAGCGATCCGCCGACTTTAGCGGTCTCAAAGTAGACCTCGATCGCACTATGCTGTCTCACGAATTCTCCGGCTTTGCGGTTTCCGTGCCTGAGGGCATCCTCGAGGTCGGTCGAGAGTTCCACAGGCCAGAGCGCAACGACCGGATGCATGCCCGCATCAGACCGAGCCACGAGCAGTGAAGGTGACACCTTCAACTGGGCTATAAACCGGTCGACGAGATCAGCGGGAAGGAACGGTATGTCTGTCGGGGCGGTGATGGCGTAACGAACGTCTGGCCGGTTCGATTTCACCCATTCAAGGCCAGCATGAATTCCGGCCAGCGGTCCGACAAATCCGGCGATGCTGTCGGCAACGACTGGAAGACCGAACTCCGCAAAGCGCGCGGCCTCGCCATTAGCGTTGATTACCATGCCCGTAACCTGCGGTTCTAATCGTTCAATGATGCGCGCGAGAATTGGCCTGCCTCCAACCGACCTTAGGCATTTGTCACCGCCGCCCATGCGGCTTGATTTACCGCCGGCAAGCAGGATACCGACGACATGTTCGGACGAGTTCATACTTTGATTCACGGCCTGGGACCGCCAGGAGTTACGTCGATACTAGTTCAGGCAACGGTTGCTTTGCGGCTCGCTCGATCCTAACCGCGCAGTATTTGAACTCTGGAATTTTACCAATCGGATCGAGTTGCGGGTTGGTGAGGACGTTGGCCGCGGCTTCGACATAAGCGAACGGAATAAAGACCGCCCCTTCCGTGACCGAGCGGTCGGCGCGCGCCACAAGCTCGATCGTGCCCCGGCGCGTGGTCACCCTGATCTGTTCGCCAGGCTTTACGCCATAGCGGGCAAGCGTCCGCGGATGAAGACTCGCCGTAGGGCCGGGTTCGAGTGCATCCAGTACGCCCGCGCGGCGGGTCATTGCGCCCGTGTGCCAATGCTCCAGCTGTCGTCCAGTCATCAGCACCAAGGGATACTCATCATCCGGAACCTCTGCCGGCAACTTGGCGGTGGCAGGTACGAGTTTTGCTCGGCCTGACTCGGTCGGAAAGCCGTCGCGGAATACAATGGCCTCGCCGGGATGATCCGGCGAAGGACATGGATAAATCAAGGAGGATTCCTGCTCAAGCCGATCCCAGGTGATGTTGTCGAGAGAAGGCATAGCGAGCTTCATCTCGGCGAATACGTCCGCCGGGTCTGAATAGGTCCAGTCCATCCCCAGCCGCTTGGCCAGCTCGATAATGATCCAGAGATCATCGCGCGTGTCACCCGGCAATTTAATCGCCTTGCGGCCCATCTGTACCTGGCGGTTGGTGTTGGTCACCGTGCCTGTCTTCTCGGGCCACGCCGAAGCAGGGAGGATCACGTCGGCCATCATCGCGGTCTCGGTGAGGAAGATGTCCTGCACGACGAGATGCTCAAGCTTGGCAATGCCGGCACGGGCATGGTCAAGGTCGGGATCAGACATGGCAGGGTTCTCTCCCTGGATATACATGCCCTTGATCTCACCCTTATTGGCGGCGTGAATGATTTCGACCACGGTAAGCCCAGGCGTATGGGAGAGTGGGGTCTTCCAGAGATCCTCAAACTTCGTGTAAACCGGCTCGCTGCCAACATCCGCATAATCTGGATAGAACATCGGGATTACGCCGGCATCAGAAGCGCCCTGCACGTTGTTCTGGCCGCGCAACGGATGCAAGCCTGTGCCGGACCTGCCGACCTGGCCGCAAATCATCGCCAGCGCGATCAGACAGCGGGAATTGTCTGTGCCGTGCACATGCTGGGAGATGCCCATGCCCCAAAAGATCATGGCCCGCTCA
>JAUWCP010000143.1 GCA_030609245.1 Hyphomicrobium sp. | reverse complement strand
GCATATCAAGGCTGGTTTTGACATCTGAAAGGTCCCCGTGCGCTAGAGATGAGCCTGCATCCTAAGTGGCTCAAGCCACTACGTAATCACGAATAACTGCGGCCCTTAAACCCGGCAGCTCTCCAGGCGATCCGAGCACGGTCCTACTTGGACAATCGATATTGGTCAATCCGATGGCAGACCAGCATTTGTCGATTGGGTCCGTTGAGGCCGAAAAGGCTCTACGGACTGAAGATGAGGAGCAGGAAGGACAGGAACAGCAAGAGGTGGACGGCGCCTTGGAGCATGTTCGTTCGCCGGCCGCCGAAGGTGAGCATGCTAACCAGGATCGTCAGCATAAGCAGGATGGCGTTATCCCCGCTCAGTCCCAGATTGATCGTGTGTCCCGTCACCAGCCCGATAGTCAGAACGAATGGGACGGTGAGCGCAAGCGTCGCGAGCGCGGAGCCCAAGCACAGGTTGACGGACCGCTGCAGCCTGTTGGCGAGAGCGGCTTCGAGTGCAGCGATACTTTCAGGCGCGAGAATCAGGCAGGCAATAAGAACACCCCCAAAGGCTGTTGGAACGTTCAACTCGCTGATGCCCTGCTCCACGATGATGGCGAGATATTTCGACAGACCGATGATCGGCACCATCGTCAAAAAAAGCATCGCCGCGTGCCCCGCGATGGCACGCCCGCGCTTTGCAGGCGGCGTGATTTCGGGATCCGCCGGCTCAAGTTCGACGTCTACCAAGCTGGGTTCGACGAAGAACCCGCGATGGCGCATCGTTTGAAGTCCTAAGAAGATGCCGTAGAGCAGGACCGTCGTGACGGAAAAGAAGACGGTCTGGGCAAAGCTCATCGTTCCGGCGGCCGTTGTGGTCGTCCGGTTCGGCAGAATGAGCGCGATGATCGCAAGCGGAATGAGGATGGAAAGATATGCGCGTGCGCCCTCCAGGTTGTATTCCTGTTGAATGTGGCGAATTCCACCGGCCAGCAATGCCAGACCGACCATCCCGTTCATCATGATCATGACGACGGCGAACATCGTTTCTCGGGCAAGCGTTGGGTTTGAGCCGCCTTCAAACATGACGGCTGCGATGAGCGAGACCTCGATCACGGTCACCGAAATTGTCAGTATGAGCGTGCCGAGCGGCTCGCCGAGAATTTCTGCTAGCCGGTCGGCATGGCGAACGACGCCAAAGATGCAATAGAGGATGGCTGCCACGAGCCACACGAGTATTCCAGCGCGCAAGAGCAGTTGAGAGGGGTCGGCAAACCACGAGTCGCCGAAGGCCAAGAAAATTCCAAGCGTGAGTGCGCCGAGGAAAAACGGTGTCTCGCTACGAATCTTTTTGTCCCAGCCAAGCGGCGTCAGATCATCGTCCATTCGGCATTCTCTCTTTGCCGGCTCTTCCCCGCGGGTGGCGGATCTGTTCACCCAAATACGAAAATCGTAATCCGGCAATAACGTTCGACGGCCTTGATCGCCTCACCACGCCAACGCTGGCATGACGGCAATGGCAGGTGGAGCGGGTGGTGCAAACAGGACCGCAAGCTTATCGGCAGAGAGGGTCTTGGTGCCCATGGTTTCGTCGCGGTGAATTCCCGATGCAACGAAAATCGCATCCAAGCCTGCTGCTTCCGCGCCCTTTAGATCGGTACGCAAGGAGTCACCTATCACCAGGACGCGCTTGCGCGGTGTGGCGTTGCCGCGAATAGCTGCAGCGGCCCTATGCGCTGTGTCGTAGGCACTTGCGTGAGGTTTGCCGGCCCAGAATACGTCGCCGTCCATGCGCTCGTAGAGATCGGCGATTGCGCCGGCGCAAATGTAGTGGCGGCCACCCACATCAACGACGAGGTCGGGGTTGGCGCAAACAAGCGGTAGCCGCAGCGCTAAGGCCTCTTCGAGCATGGGACGGTAGTCGTCGGCTGTCTCGGTGAGGTCATCGTTGAGGCCGGTGCATAGAATAGCGTCCGCCTTGTTAAGTTTGGCAGCCTTGCCCAAGACGCGCTTGAAGGTTGTACCATCGCGGTCCCTTGGACCAACGCAAAAGACGCGCGAATATCCTTTTTCTTCGATGTGGTGGAGCGCGATGTCGCCCGAGGCCACCAGATCGTCCCATACGTCGCGTGGCACGTCGCACGCATCGAGCATGCGCGCAACATTGTCCTTAGGTGTGGGCGCGTTGGAGACGAGAATGACGGTGCCGCCTTTGGCGCGGAAGCGGTGCAGAGCATCGCAAGCGGCGGAGAAGGCGCGGTAGCCGTTGTGCAGGACGCCCCACACGTCGCAGAAAAGAACATCGTAGCGGCTGAGAAGATCGCCGGCGCGCTCTAAGACAGGCGGGGGCGCGAAGGCGGGCGCGCTGGGTGAAGTGTCTTTGCGGGTCATCGAGGCTCTTGCTGGGTGGATCTTGGCAATCTGATTACGTGCATCGGGTCCCTTCACGCAAGCCAAACGCGCGCTTGAGAACGGCGCCAATTTCTGCACCGCGACCTATGGCGTGTTGGGGTGCCGCGAGGTTCCCAGCCAGCCCCAGGTGTGGGCGGCAAAGATTGTCGCGGGAAGGAAAACGAGATCGCCGAGTAAGGCGAAGATAACGGTCGCAATGCACAGCTTTCCGAATAGGGCTGTTGGGGGAATCGAGCTGAAGGCAGAAACGCTCATACCAAAAACGAGAACGACCGTCGTTGCCACCAGGATGGGACCAATGCGCCGAATGGTCTCACGCGTTGCAGCGGCCGGGTTCGGTAATCGCATTCGCTCCTGACCGTAGCGATTGAGAAAGTGGATCGTATCGTCCACGGCAAGGCCGAATGCTACCGTTAAGGCGATGATACCCGCGTACTCCAGTCCCCAGCCGAGGATGTACAGCAGCGCGCCTGTAGCGACGAGGGCGAACATATTAGGGAGAATACTGAGCGCTGCGGCCTTCACTGAGCGAAATGTTAAAGCTAGAGCGGCAACGACCACGGCAACGGCAATCAGCAGGCTGCGGTTCAGCTGGTCAATGACGCTTGTTGCGGCGGCTGCCGACATGACCGACATGCCGGTGATGTCGAGTTGAAGCTCCGGGTAGCGGGTGTGGACGCCCTGCAAGGCGCGCGCAAGGTCGGCTTTGATATGCAGAACGTCCTTGGCTTCAAGATCGGGAATGAATCCGGTGATGAGAGTGGCGCGGCCATCGTCGCTCAGCAGGCGGCCCCGCACCTGACGCGGCAAGCGTTCGAGGTAGGTCCTGACGCGCTGGTCTCGTGTAGCGTCCTCGCCGCCGACCCATTGGCGCAAGGTCGAAAGAGACCAAACGTTGCGCACTTCGGGTTGGGCCTCTAGTGCCACATGGATCTCGTTGACGGCGGCGGCGAGGCGGTCGGGCGATGGGGTTTGTGCCTCAGGCCACGTGACCAGAACTTGAATCGGGTGAATCCCGGCAAGGCGGTCTTGAAGCAGGCTTGATACCCGATGGGCCTGTTCGTTGCGGGGCGTGATGTCGCTCAACCGGTAGAAGGGCTCTACCCTCAGATAGAGGATCAGACAGGCGAGTGTGAGAACGATGCCGCAAATTGCCAGCATCTTGTGGCGAGCTTCGATTTTGCGAGCAAGCCAGGCGGAGAGCGCATCCAGGCGGGCGCGGGGAAAACGCACACCAACGGCTTCTTGGTCCTCCTCCCTCACGCTGCGCAAAAAGAACATTGATAGCGTTGGGACGATGAGTAAGACGCTCAATAACGTCACGACCGTTCCTGCGGCCGCTCCGAGGCCGAAAGTGCGAATAAGGACTGAGTCGCTGATGGCAATGGACATCAGGGCTAAGAACGTCGTCAGCGAAGTGAGTACGCAGGCCGGGCCGACAGTTCGCATGGCGTGGCGGATGGCGTCCGGCACCGTTTCGCCGCGTCCCACTCGCGCGCGAAGATCGAACGCAAGATGCATGGAGTTGGTGAAGGCAATCACCATCAACAGAGGCATTACGGCATTCATCACGGGATTTAGGGCGACATCAAATAGAGTGAAGAGGCCGAGCGTCCAAAGTACGCAAGCGATGGGCGCGGCGTTGGCAATGATGAGCAAATCGAGGCGGCGGAAGAACAATAGACAGACGATGAGACCAACGCAGAAGCCACCAATGTTGAAGACGATGCGGTCGCGGCGGCTGGCCTCGCCGATCTCGAGTTTCATAACGGGGACGCCAGTCAGTCCGACGCGCAGGTCTGACGTCGCGACCGAGCCGTGCGCAATGGAGTCAATCTCTCGAATCAGGGGGCCGAGCCCGCGCTCCGTGGCTATTTCGGGATCGAGGGCGACGACGAAAGTGGCAATGGCTGTGCCTTGCCGATGATCGGACAACAGCCGGTGTCGGATCAGTGGATGAGAGCGCACCCTTTCGGCCAGCTTCTGCCAGGCTGCGCCTTTGGGAAACTCATCGGGTATCAGCAACGGGGGCGTTTCCAGGTCTTTGGGGTTTTCTCGGATCGAAAAGAGTGATGTCACGCCGCTCACACCCTGGATAAGCTCAAGCTCCACGTGCAGCGCGCGCAACCGCTTCAGCGTTGCCGGTGCCATGATGTCGAGGCCTTCAGCCACCACGAAAACGTCGTTGCGGCTTGCGGGGAATTGCTTAGCCATGCGCTCATAGGTCAAATAAGCGGTCGTCTCGGAACGAAAGAAGTCGTTGAGTGAGTCATCGGATTTGAGCCAAGGAAGCGAGAGCAAGCTTGCGAGGGTGATAAGCGAGATCAGGGCCAGCGCTATACGCGGGTGACGCACGGGGAAGAGCCCAAGACGTTCGATGCCAAAGCCGTGCGCGCCTGCCCAAGCGGGCTGGGGTGCATGCTGCGCGTGTTCCCGTGCACGACCGCTGCTCATGCTCGTTCAAGTCCGCTTCATTTGGGCAGGATGGCCCCTCGGCGCCGGTTCCCGAAAGAGTTGTGCATTACCGTATCGGTGGCCCGTAAAATACGCATACTATAGTTCGTGTGCGTGCACGATCTTTTCCCTGAACAGCCCCAAAGGACGCCATGTTGGAGCAAAGCTTCGGATATCCGCAAATTGCGGCTATCCTCATCCTTGTGCAACGCGGGCTGGAGGAAATTTATTCAGCGCGCAATACGAAGAGATTGATAGCTGAGGGCGCACAGGAAGTCGGCCGCGACTATTATCCGGTCGTGGCCGTTACGCATCTGGCTTGGATCGCCGCCATATTCATGCTGATCCCGGCCACGGCGCAGATTATCTGGCCACTGCTCTTGATTTATCTGTTGCTGCAGGTCGTGCGTTATTGGGTGATCGCGACGCTGGGACGCTATTGGACGCACAGGATTATCACTCTCAAAGAGGCTCCAGTGGTGCGAAGCGGCCCCTACCGCTGGCTGCGCCACCCCAACTATATGGTGACTATTGCGGAGACGTTCCTGTTGCCGCTGGTGTTTGCCGATGTGGCGGTGGCTGTGATCTTCGGCTGCGTATGGAGCGCGGTGCTCTACTACAAAATGCTGCTGGAAGATGGGGCGTTGAAGGAGCGGCGCGAGGATTGACGCTCCGCGCTTGTCTTGGGGGTGTCGGCTGTGCCGTAATCGGGTCATGGCGGAATTCGATGCCATTGCGATTGGCGGCGGTTTGGCGGGTAGCGCATTTGCGTTGGAGCTGGCGCGACACGGTGCGCGCGTCGCCGTTATCGAGCGCACGCCCAGTGCGCAGCTGAAGGTCTGCGGAGATTTCCTGAGCGCGGAAGCGCAGCATCTGCTCGGCTACCTCGGGCTCAATGCGGCCGATATGGGTGCCACATGTATCGAAACGTTTCGGCTGGCGACGGGAGAGCAAACCGCAACCGCGACGCTACCCTTTGCGGGAGCAGGACTGTCACGCCTTGCTCTCGACGAGGCGTTGCTCGGCAAGGCGCAGGAAGCAGGCGCGGAGATCATCCGCGGCGAGGCAGCAACAGCTCTGGAGCCGGCGGCCACGCGCGTGCGGGTGCGCACCGGCTCAAAAAGCTTTGACGCCAAATGCGCGGCGCTGGCGACAGGGAAACACAATATGCGGGGCTGGCCGCGAACTGTTGGCGATATGACCGCCTACAAGATCCAGCTTTCGCCTTCCCAAGCGGTGGCGCGCGCGCTTGAAGGCGTGGTTCAGCTTGTCAGCTATCGAGGCGGATACGTCGGAGCATGTAACGTGGAAGACGATGCGGCCACGATTTGCTGGATAATGGACTCGCGCGCAATGAAAGAGGTCGGGCCGGAGTGGACCGCTCACCTCAACTACATATCGAGACACTCGTCTGTGATGGGCGACATTCTGGCTGGCGCCCATTATCTTTCTGCGCGGCCGGCCGCCGTCTCTTCAATTCCTTACGGATACAAGCGCCGCGCAGTCATCGCGCCCAA
>JAUWCP010000210.1 GCA_030609245.1 Hyphomicrobium sp. | reverse complement strand
CCAAAGCGGACATTGTGCAGCCGCAAGCTGGCGGATCTTGAGTCTCAGGTGGACAGCCGCGTTCGACGGGCCCCAATCGGCGCACGGTGTCGCTCGGGTGCTCGAACAGGCTCCCCGTAGAGTTCGAGCTTGTGCCCGGTCAGTCGATAGCCAAGCATTGCGGCGATCTCACTCTGAAGGCGCTCAATCATGCCGGACCGGAACTCGACTACCCTGTCGTTTGTAACGTCGATCAAATGATCTTTGTGCTCGTCCCCGACCGGTCTGTAGCGGGCCGGGCCCCCCCGAAACGTGTGGCGCTCGATCAGCCCAGACTCAGCTAATAGCCGCAAAGTCCGATAGAGAGTGGCTAGAGAAATGCGGGGGTTAGCCACGCCAACTCGGGAACGCAGCTCGTCCACATCGGGGTAATCTCGCGAGGCAAGGATAATCATTGCCACCGTGCGCCTTCGATCGGTGACACGTGGGCCGTGCTCCCTGCACCATGAGTCGAAGTCCTGGTAGCTCTTCAGATTCAAATGACACCTGTATCGGCGCGTCTGACGCAGGGGCCTCTATCGACCCTTGTGCTGTCGATGAATGGGCAAATCCTCTGTTGAGGCCATTGACAGCGGCCAACCACTTTGCGACGTTTCAATTATAGTTGCAAATCATTCTTAATTGCAAAGTTGCCCGGTATGTTGCACCTCAACAAGTTCGCAGCTTCGAAGAGCGAGGCCTAACAATGCACAGTAACTGGCTTCGGCGACGGCTAAGCCGGCGGGGTCTGATTATCAGCAGCATCGCCACCGCCGGTCTTTCGGCCTCAAGCGCCGTTCTCCTCGCAGGCAAGGGTGCACACAACGACGCGCCGCACAGTGATGGCGGTTCTGGTAATTCGCCGGCAGACGTCAGCTATACGGCGGGCGGTCATCACGCCCACGGCAATATGATCAGCGTCGGTGACGTCGATAATGCGCGTAACGGATTTGATCCCACGGCATTGCTCACGGATTGGGAAACTGGCTTGGTTTCCCAGCTCCCCGGAGGCCGGACGCTGCGCTCATTTGTGATCAGTGCTGTGGACAAGGAGATTGAAATCGTGCCCGGGATCAAATTCCCGGCCTGGACCTATAATGGACGAGTGCCCGGACCATCGTTGCGTGTAACAGAGGGCGACAGGGTTCGCGTCGTGTTTCGTAATGACGGTTCGCATCCTCACTCGTTGCACTTTCACGGCATCCACTCGGCTCGCGTTGACGGCGTACCAGGGGCCGGCGTCATCGCTCCGGGAGAGCAGTTCGTCTACGAGTTCGACGCTGCACCGTTCGGATGTCACCTCTATCACTGCCACGCGCTGCCGCTAAAGCGGCACATCCACAAGGGGCTGTATGGGGTCTTCGTCATTGACCCTGATCCCGCGCTTCACCCCGAACATGCTTTGGCCGCCCGTTCACGCCTTCTCGGCACGCTCGAAAACAAGGAGTGGCAGGAGTTCGTGATGGTGATGAACGCCTTCGACACGAACTTCGACGGAGAGAACGAGGTCTATGCGGTCAATACGGTCGCGCACCACTTCGCAAAGCACCCGATTAAGGTTGTGCGCAGCAAGCCAGTGCGCATCTACCTCATCAATGCGGTCGAATTTGATCCGATCAACTCGCTGCATCTCCATGCAAATTTCTTCGACTACTATGACCACGGGACAACGTTGACGCCAACCCTCAGAACCGTGGATACCGTAATGCAATGTCAGGGGCAGCGCGGGATTGTCGAGTTCACGTTCAAGGAGCACGACCCCGGTCTATACATGTTCCACGCCCATCAGTCCGAGTTTGCCGAACTGGGCTGGATGGGGATGTTCAATGTGACGGACGGCGTGGCATGAATGAAATTACGTCGCTCCGTCCGAAGCACCCGAGCCCGACCAATGTGACTAAAGCCAATCGGTACTCGGGACCGATGTGGCTCGCGCTCCCCGTGCTGCTGCTCGTGCTGGCCGGGGCCCTACTGTTGACGAGCGACCTCTTCCGAATGTTGGAGCACGGCGCGCCCCCCGTCGAAAAGCTCACGTTTGAGCGAACAGTTCTCGATCAAGACGGCATTCATCTCAAGGTTCGGGCCGGCGGCTCCGAAGCGATGACGATTGCGCAGGTCCAGGTCGACGAGGCCTATTGGACATTCACACAAGACCCGGCCGGCAATCTCGGCCGCGTCACCGCCGCCTGGCTGCACATTCCCTATGCATGGGTACCGGGTGACGCACACAAGGTCACGGTCCTTACGAACCTCGGCACGACCTTCGAACACGAGATCGCAGTTGCCGTGGCGACACCTCAGTCGAGCCTCGGCGATTTGTTCGTACAGGCGTGGGTAGGCACGTTTGTAGGAATCCTGCCCATCGCTCTGGGCCTGATGTTCTATCCGGCCTTGCGCAGAGCAGGCCAAGGAGGCATCAATTTCCTTCTCGCGCTGACCGTCGGTCTGCTTGTGTTTCTGTTCGTTGATACGCTTGAGGATGCATTGGAGCTTGCGGGGGAGGCGGCCGCGGCCTTCCAGGGTCATGTCATGGTGATCGTAGTGGCCCTTATGACGTTTCTTTTCCTCTTTGGCATCGGGCGGCGTCACGGCGTGCCCACAGGACTTGCGCTTGCGACCTATATCGCGCTCGGAATCGGTCTCCACAATCTCGGCGAAGGGCTGGCGATTGGCGCCGCTTTTGCTACTGGCGCGGCAGGGCTCGGCGCGTTTCTTGTACTTGGGTTCACTTTGCACAACATCACCGAGGGGATTGCAATTGCTACGCCGCTGCTGCGAGCCCGCCCGCCGCTGATGCGCTTCATCGGACTGGCGCTACTCGCCGGCGCACCTGCCATCGTCGGCATGTGGCTCGGCAGTCTTGCGATCAGTGCTCAGTGGTCAGCGCTCGCTCTGGCAGTTGGGGCGGGGGCCATCCTGCAGGTGATCGTCGAGGTGGGAGCCTTCCTGGGGCGCACCAGCGGAGGCACCACATCGATCCTTGCGTCCCCTACGGCCATCGGAGGGATCGCGCTTGGTATCATCGTGATGTACACGACCGGCATGCTCGTGAAGGTATGAGCTTTGGGCGGACACGGCAGACCCCTGACCAGCCCCCATCGAGTGGTCCGGGTCCAACGTTAGTTCGGTCGGGCGATGTCTGCTTTTGGCACTTAGCGGACATTGCGATGCCAAGCTTAAACACCAGTGCCCGCTACTATGCGCGAGGGTAGAGGGCATGCCCTGCAATACGGGCTACTTCCCGAAGGGCACCTTCTTGGCGCTCTCGGGGACGGACGCCTTGAACTGATCATCGGCTGCCTCGCCATCGATGCTCCAGCGGCTCAAGGAGGCAAGGAACTCAGGCTTTTCAGGAGCGTTCACGTAGGAGATGGCGAAACGCCGCGGCACGGGCGTGGTGTCGGCCTGGACCCAGATCTGCCAGTCGGCTCCGGTGCTCTCGAACGAGAGGTGATGGCACTTGACGCCGTTCACCAACTTGATGCCGAGATACTCCGCCGAGATGATGCTCTCCTTGAAGCTCTTCGCGATGTCCGCATAGAGCAGGTCGGCGAGCGGCAGCTGCGCCTCGTGCTTCTCGATCAGCTCTTCGAGCAGGTCGTCGGTGGTGCCCTTGTAGTCCAGCTCCATGAACTGGTTACCGTGACGCATCAGAACGGTCAGTTTAGAGCCATCGAACCAGGCGCTGCGCGCCGAGCCGTTGTCAGCGATGGCGAGGGCGCGCAGGGAGCTCGGCCGCTGCATGATGACTTGGATCGTGCGGGCAGACTTGATCTTGATGCCGGACTTGCGCACCTCGTCGAACAGGGTGCGCGCCCGGAAGGATAGGGTCTTGGCCCTGGCGAGATAGTCGGACATGCCCTGCAGGACCTGCATGGCCTTCTCGTCCATCGGCCCGGCCTTCTTGTCCTGGCTGTGGGCCGGGGCCGAGGCAAACGCACCGGCCAGGAGCAAGACCGCGACAACGGTCGTGATCTTTCGGATGGATTGAGGGCAACTGACGGTCATGACGGATTACTCCCGGAGATTCTCGGCTACGTTCGATTGCGAAGGCTTGGCTCAGCGCCGCCGCCGTGACACGCGGCGCCCCGTGCGTCGGCCGCCGCGACGCGATAACCGCCGTACGCTGCCCACATGGCGGCGGTAGACCGGCGCCACGTAAGCGCCTGAATGGCAGCAATAGCGGTCGTAGGTGGCCGCGGATGAGAATGGCAGCAATGAGCCAACAGGACTCCGTCCGTCATGGCACCCTGTGCCGCAAAC
>JAUWCP010000146.1 GCA_030609245.1 Hyphomicrobium sp. | reverse complement strand
ACGTCGGCTGCCCGATTGTAACCAATCGAGAGACGGCGTTGCAGGTAGCTCGTCGAAACCTTGCGATCCCGCAGCACAATAGCGACGGCCTTATCGTAGAGGTCGTCCTGGCGGGACTCTCGATCTTGCGCGCCCGCGGCCTCAGAACGTGATGGCGCATCGGTGACACCGTCGACGTAGCGCGGCGGCCCCTGTTGCCGCAGCGCTTCGGCAATGCTTTCGACTTCTTCATCGGTGACGAAGGGTCCATGTGCACGCATCATCTGCCCCGATCCCATCGAATAAAGCATGTCGCCTTGACCTAGCAGTTGTTCGGCGCCTTGCTCGTTAAGAATGGTGCGGCTGTCGATCTTGGATGCGACCTTGAAGCCGATGCGCGTGGGGAAATTCGCTTTGATGGTGCCCGTCACGATATCGACGGAGGGGCGCTGTGTCGCCATGATAAGGTGAATACCGGCCGCCCGAGCCATCTGCGCCAGTCGTTGCACTGCTGCTTCAATCTCTTTGCCCGCAACCGTCATGAGATCGGCAAACTCGTCGACCACGACAACAATGTAAGGCATCGTGCCGGTCTGCATCTCCTGCTTTTGGTAGATGGCCTGGCCCGTCTCCTTGTCGAATCCCGTCTGCACTGTGCGCACGATCATCTCACCGCGGCTCTGTGCTTTGCGGACGCGCGTATTGAATGCCTCAATGTTACGTACCGAGAGACTGGCCATGCGCTTGTAGCGCTCTTCCATTTCGCCGACGACCCAGTTTAAAGCGGCAATCGCTTTTTGCGGATCGGTGACCACAGGAGTCAGCAGGTGCGGGATGCCGTTGTAGACGGACAGCTCCAGCATCTTCGGATCGATCAACAACAGCCGGCAGTCCTCGGGCGTGCAGCGATACAGGAGCGAGAGCACCATGGCATTGATACCGACCGACTTGCCCGAACCTGTCGTTCCGGCAACCAGCAAATGCGGCATGCGCGCAAGGTCTGCAACGACGGGACTACCACCGATCGATTTGCCCAGCGCCAAGGGAAGTACGGCGGTGGTGGAACGGAACGCATCTGACTCCAGAATTTCGCGCAAGTAGACTGTCTCGCGGCGTACGTTCGGCAACTCGATGCCGATGACATTGCGCCCGGGCACAACCGCGGCACGTGCCGAAATCACGCTCATGGAGCGGGCGATGTCGTCGGCAAGCCCAACGACACGCGATGACTTCGTTCCACGCGCGGGCTCGACCTCGTACAGCGTGACAACGGGGCCGGGCTTGATGTCTCGCACTACACCTTTGATGCTGAAGTCGGCAAGCACCTCCTCGAGCAGGCGTGCGGTACCGCGCAAAACGTTTTGCGTGATTCCCGACCGGGATTGCAACGCCTGTGACCGCTTCAACAGATTGAGTGGCGGAGCGCGATAACCCGACGGCCGCGCAATCCGCAAACCACCAAACAGTCCGCCTTTGCCCCCTCGCATCTTTGCGGGTGCCGACTGCTCTTCTTCTGGCGACGTGCGCGAAGGCTTGGAGCGCCGGCGTGCAGACTCCGGCGCGAAACGCTCCGCGATGGCCCGGCTCGAAATGTCGGTGTTCGGGTCGAGGTCGAATCCGGTGTTATCGTCGTCCACCATCGCTGTAGCGTCCGGCGTCCAAGACCTAGCCACCCGGGCAGCACTCAAACCCTCCAAGGGTTCGGCAACTTCGGCATCGCTGAATGGCGAAGCAGCGCGCGCGGGCTCATTGCCAAATACAGGCTCCCGCGGCGATGGATCCGGCAGATAGGGCTCGCCCTGCCCGCCAAATTCGGGTTCGGTATCAAAACTGCCGGCGTGCGGTTCATCGGCCCCGGCGTATGCCACGTCCGGTCCCCACATCCGCTGCAGCCATCCCGGCAGAAAAGTTGCGCGCCGAGATAACATTCCGCCGTTGCGTTGCAGAAGGCGGGTTAAGTCCTCGCGCTCCAGGCCGACGCTGTAACCGAGCGCGGCAAAGCCCCCAAGGAAGAAGATAAGGACAGAAAGCCCATAGGCGTCCCCTGCGCCAAACAGAGCGAAGAGGCTTGCGGCAACCTTGCAAAGCCAGTCACCTACGAGACCGCCAAATCCGTGACTGAAAGGCCAGCTCGCGGTCACCGGCAGAGCCGAGAAGCCGCCGGCCAGCAGAAGTACAGAAAACGGAAACAGGCTCGTCTTTTTGCGGTTGGCAAAGATGCGTTCGGCGAGCAGCAACTCGATACCCCAGAACATGGGCGCGAGCAGCACGAACACGGTGGCAAAGCCCAGCGTGTTCAGCATGACGTCGGAGAACACCGCGCCGACTGTGCCCAGCATATTGTTGGGCGTGCCCTCAGCGGTGTGCGTCAGGCTCGGATCTACAAGCGACCAAGTGAGAAGACTTGCCCATGCCGCAGCGACACCCGCCAGGAGGAGAACACCTCCGGCGCGGCTAAGCCAGCCAACGAGCCTGTCCTCCAAGGAGTGGGAAAGCAGGCGCCTCGCGTCGCTACGGGGCTCGAGCAGCATGATGACGAACGGACTCTTTACGCTAGAACTTCAACAAAACGTTCGAGGGCCTTGCCGACGGTGACCGCGTCGTGGACCAGTGCGAGACGCACATATTCCTTGCCAGGATTGGTCCCGTCGCGACCGACTTGCGCCAGAAAGGCACCGGGCAAAACCTTGACACCGCAGTATTTCCATAAGGTTACCGCCGCCTCACCAGAGCCCCCAAAATTGGTCACATCGAGCCACAGAAAGAAGCCACCGGCCGGGCGGCGATGACCATAACGTCCCTTAAGATGTATGTCGCAAACTTCATACTTTTCCCTGTAAGCCTGCCGATTAGCGATGACGTGAGCTTCCTCCCGCCACACCGCAGCGGACGCATGCTGGGTTGGCCCTGGCATTTGCGGTGCGACGAGATTGCGGATCTCGGCAAATGTCTGAAGGAACTTTGCGTCGCCGGCGCAGAAGCCGGATCTCAGGCCCGGCAGATTGGAGCGCTTCGACAGCGAGTTGAAGACGACGAGGTTGTCAAACCGTTCTGGCGTTGCAGCAGCGACCTGTAGGGCGCCCGGCGGCGGTTCGGCCGAATAGATCTCCGAGTAGCACTCGTCAAAAAACAACATGAAGTCATGCGCGCGAGCAAGTTCTAGTGCGCGGCCTATGTATGCCGGGCTCGCGACCGCGCCTTGCGGGTTGGCAGGCGAGCACAAGTAGACAGCGGCGGTGCGATCCAGCAGCGCTTTGTCGTCAGCGATCTCATCGAGGTCGGGCAGATGACCGGTCGCCTCAGTCGCATTGAGAAAAACCGGTTCAGCATCGACGGCCATCGCCGCGCCGATATACGCGCCGTAGTACGGGTTACACATGAGGATCGCCGGCCGGCCTTTGACCTGTTTGCGGCCAACCGCAAGAAAGGCCGCATAGAACAGGCCTTCGCGCGAGCCGTTAAGAGGGAGCACTTCGCGCGCAGGGTCGATGGCCGCCGCTGGTCCGTAGCGCTGGGCGATCCACTCCGCGATCGCATTGCGCAGCTCTTCTGTACCGCGGATCGGTGGGTATTTGGCGAAGCTGGCCGCCGCCTCAGCTATCTTATCGGCAACGAATGGCGGCATAGCTTCACGCGGCTCGCCGATCGTCAGATCGATGGGCTCTTCGTGGCCCGGCTCGATACCGTCGAGCAGCCGGCGCAGCTCCGTGAACGGCGACAGAATGGCACCGTGCGCGAGCGCCGAAGGGCCGGAAGGGCCGGAAGGGAAGGACATCGAGCATTCCTAGTTGCGACGAGGCAGCCATCGCATCGTGTGGCCGCCTCGACAGCAAAGCGCAAGAACTCAATGCCGCCAGGGCAGCACGCAAGGCAACGGCGCGTGCGAGCTAGCGCCCGTTGGAAACCGGGCTCAAGCACGCACCTCGTCTTCTGGATTCGCTCTGATCTTGTGGATCGACAGATCGGCGCCCTGATACTCTTCTTCTGGCGTCAAGCGTATGCCAACGGTCGACTTGAGGACGCCGTAGACGACGAACCCGGCGATGAAGCCGAAGGCGGAGCCTAGTATCGAGCCAACGAGCTGCGAAGCAAACGTCACGCCGCCAAGTCCACCCAACAACTCCAGGCCGAAGATTCCGCAAGCTATTCCGCCCCATAGGCCACAAAGCCCGTGCAGCGCCCAAACGCCGAGCACATCGTCGATCTTCCACTTGTTGGTCGAAATCTGGAACATCTGCACGAAGATCGCGCCCGACACACCGCCCACGACGAGCGCGCCCAAGGGATGCATAATGTCGGAGCCGGCACAGACCGCGACGAGGCCCGCGAGTGCGCCGTTGTGCACGAAGCCAGGGTCATTATCGCCGACGATAACCGCGGCAAAGATGCCACCGCACATTGCCATCAGCGAATTGATGGCCACCAGGCCGGTCACCGCATCAAGCCGTTGCGCGCTCATCACGTTAAACCCGAACCAGCCGATGCACAGCAACCAGGAACCCAGCGCAAGCCACGGGATCGATGATGGTGGCGTGGCGCCGCCGCGGCCCTTGTCATAGCGGCCAAGGCGCGGACCGAGCATCAGCACCGCACCAAGCGCGGCCCAGCCAGCGAAAGCGTGGACCACGATAGAGCCTGCGAAATCCTTGAATGGCGCTCCGAACCAAGCGTCAAAAAAGAACTCCTGAAGCCCGTAATTGCTGTTCCAATAAACGCCTTCGATCAACGGATAGAAGAAGGCTACGAGCAGCGCCGTCGCGATGGCCTGTGGCCCGAACTTCGCCCGTTCGGCGATCCCTCCCGAAATAATGGCGGCGACAGCTGCCGCGAAGGTCGCCAGGAAGAAGAATTTTACAAGCGTATAGCCTTGCGCCTCGAAACCGGATGCGCCACCAGAAATCGCAGCCGCACTTGCAAAAAATCCGATTCCGTAGGCGATCGTGTAACCAATCATGAAGTAGGCGATCACCGATACCGAGAAGTCGACGATGATCTTGACCAGCGCATTCACCTGGTTCTTGTGGCGAACCGTGCCGGTCTCAAGGAATGCGAACCCTCCGTGCATCGCAAACACGAGAATCGCGCCCATAAGTAAGAAAAAGACGTCCGATCCCTGTTGCATCCCCCACCCCCGTGGCAAGTGTCCATTTTTTGTGCAGACGCCGTCGGCGAGCCGCCATGCGTAGCGTGGCAGCCTGCTCAAATGCGAAGCATCTAAGTTAGGAAGCCGAAAAGGCCAACAATCGTCAACGCCGATGGGCCTGCATTATCGCAGTCGATGATCGAGTGTTGCACAAAAGATCAGCAACAAGCCGAAACAAGTCCGCGATGCAGGTGCATCACATCAAATTGCTCGATAAATAGATAAGTTACCGGATGCGGCGCGGGTTCATATAGAGGTCCGCTTCTTGGCGCTCGATCTTGGGCTCGATCTTACCCTGCTTCACGTCCTTCCAAAGCCGCTTCATGTGGCGGCGGCAATCGACGTTGAAGATCATCATCGCACTGAAGAGTTGCAGCACCGTCAGCAGCCGCCGGTCGGCATGGTCCACTCGCACCCGGCCCTTCCACTTACCGCCGATCGAGAACACCTTGCCGTCGAGATGGCCGACTTCGTTGTCGTGCTGGTCGAAGAGCGTGTAGTCACCGCCCAAGTCGATAAAGTCGCGCTTCAGCCGGTAAAATTTGGGCGTACCGTCGTCCATGATAAAAAACGCGAAGTTCTCCGGCATTAACGGCCACTTGTTGGCTGAGCGCTCTAAGTAGACGATAAAGCTGTCCTCGTCGGTGTTGATGGAATAGGTCATCACCGGCAGGCCGCGCGCCGCGACCGTCTGCTGCAATGAGCGACCAACCATCAGATCCATTGTCGCGCGCCAGTTGAGCGTCTCGTTGAAGAGCTTGAAGACGAGACGCTTGTCCATATCCTTGGACTTCTCCCACAGATCCTCACGGTAGCCGATCAGACCTGTGCGCTCGCCGCCCTCGATCACCTCAGCGAAGATGTCCATATCCGAAGTGAACTGGCGCGACTTCGCGCGATTGCGCGTGCGCTTGTAGATCCCGAACTCAATGCTGTTGAAGTTGGTAATCCAGATGTCGACAATGAAGTGATACCAATCGTCCTTGATCGCCTCAGCGGCAACCTTTTTCGATACACCGGAAATCTTGGTGCGTGCGGCCCGTTCCATCACCTCC
>JAUWCP010000077.1 GCA_030609245.1 Hyphomicrobium sp. | reverse complement strand
CGCGGCTCAGGTTGGTAATACGCGCGACATCTCCTGAGGCACATACCGGATCGCGACTAAAAGAAGGAAGGCGGTCTAGTCCAGCATTCTAGCGTCCATATCGTCCATAGCGTCCGTGCTGCTCAGGACCCACGTAATGCTTGCCTTCTTTTGTCCTGTGTTGCTATCAGGTGCGGACGATGCGGACGATGCGGACGATAGATTACCGAACAGATGTTCGCTCTTGGGGTTCAGCGTACGCTGCTCTTCTTAGTCTCGAAAGACGTACTTGGGTTAGTGCACGTCATTCTCTGACATCAGTCCAAGCTTGATCAACTCCTCACGGGTCATGACGCGGTCCGTTAGCAGCTTTTCAGCGATTTCCTTGCGCTTTGCCCGAACGCTCGAAGCAAACTTTGAAAGTTCAGCTATGGTCGGTATTGGCGGGCCCATGGTCGATCCCCCGGACATGTTTGCGCCATAGACCAGAATAACAGAGTCGCGGATGGGGCAGAAGTGTGACGCCGCTGTCATGCGTCGGATCGCGGCTGTGCCCTCAATCCCACGTCCGCTTTCGGGGGTAAAGCGGACATCCGTAACGCAAGCCGAAATGTCTGCTTTTGACCCAAAGCGGACATTGGCTGGACCGCTTCAAAGCTTCACTTCGCCTTAAGCCGGCTGTTCGCGGACATCCATTCTCCCGTTGAATGGGCCCTTCGGTTAGGTCCGCGCACGAGGATGCTGGTCGCCGTCCTCTGTCGGGGCATATCGAGCCTCTGGGCGTTGCCGACTGACTTGCCCAGCGAGCGCCCCCAACCAGACATACCATTCGGGCATATCGACCCGCCTATTCCGGAAACGGTTCTCGATCAACTCGACAATCACACCGAGTGAGGCCTGCGTATCGAGATAAGCAAAGTGCGTTTTGGAACGGCGCGCAAATGAAATTGTGCCGGATTCCAACACTCGATAGCCTTTACGAATCAAGCGCTCTTGCGTGCACTTTTTTGCTCCGACGAAAAAGCCTATGTGATGGAGACGGGGTTCTTCCGAAGCATCATTGGCATCAAGAAGAGCCCGGTCAGCACCTTCAACCTGTAAAATCTCGATCTGAATACGCTTCCAGTATCCAATGGCGACTGTGAAACGTTGATCGACCGGCTGCCCCTGGCTTTGAAGTTCGCAACTCAGCAGATTTGGCCGATACCAGGTCCGCACACCGAAATGTCCGCCAAAGTTAAGACAGGCGCGCTCTACATCGGGGACAACATAACCGAGCTGCCCGATCCGTTTCAGGCCAAGTTTTGCCGGTAAATGCTCAAACGACGCGACATGCGACGCTGGAAGGCCGGCCTTAAAGCTTAGGCTCATCGGAAATGTTCTTTGCCGGGTTTACTTCGACGATAAGGATGTCGGCGAATTCAGTTTGCGACAGCGCCGGCGCGGACCGAACAACCGGCGTGTCCCGAGTTGAGTCTAGTCTTGAGCCGGATCGACCGTACCCGGAACAATCCAAACGCAATTGCTCGGATTGGGTCTGGTGAATCCGCTGCCGCATGCATCGGCCGGCCGAACGCAAGTTTGAAAACCCGACGAGTGCTGTTCGTAGACAATGGTCATGGCTATGTCCCCCGTGTTGCGGTCGTCTACACGAGACACTCACACCTGATTCGCCCTGCGGCTCAAGAACGCTGAAAATCGCCAAATCCCGCGTTCCCCCGAAGTCAGTATTTCCTTTTCGCTTTTCCACCGGATTTTTCAGCTGCCGCTGTTCACCGACGAATGGGGCGCAAAGATATGTCCGCTTTTGGGGGTAAAGCGGACATCCCCGACGCACGAAGCGCTGCAGTTCGGTGATGGTAGCGGCGCTTTTGCGCGTTCCTGCCCTGGCTTGACGATAAAACTTTTATGTATTATGATACACATATGTTTCATATGCGGGTGAATGAAGTAGTGCCTGAGAACCTCTTATCGGTGCGCGACTGCCTCGAATGCATTCCGGTCCGAATGAGCGAACGCGAGTTTCGCAGGCGTGTGCGCTCCCTTGGCTGCTACTGCGAGCATCGCAGTCAGCTCTTCCTTTCAGAATCCGACTTTGTTGCATTCTTGGAGAGCCTCAGGCCATGCCACTCAAGGTTTCGAAGCGCAAGGATCGGAAGGGATATTGGATCACGGGCACCGTCAACAGCGTGCGCATCCGAGAGAGCGCTGGCACTCATAGCCGAGCGCTCGCGGAGGAGCTAAGATCCAAACGTGAGGCTGAGCTGATCCGGGCAGCCATTTACGGCGCGGAAGATGCCACAACCTTTGCTCAAGCAGTCGTTCTCTACTTGAAGGGCGGCCATTCTCACCGGTTCCTAGAACCGATAGTGAGAGAAATCGGAGAGACGAGGTTATCGGCCATTAAGCCTGGTGAAGTTCGTGATTTGGCCCGCAAGATTTACCCTAACGCAGCCCCCAGCACCTGGAACCGTCAGGTCATTGCCCCTTTCTTGGCCGTGCTCAACTTTGCGTGTGATCGAGGCAGGGCGCGGCCGATCAGGATAAAGCGGTTCAAGGAAACCAAGTCAAAGCGAACGGCTGTGAACCGTAGTTGGATCGATCAATTCCGGTTGGGATCAAAGACCAATCCTTACATTGCGTCCATGGCGCTAATGATGTTCACGACGGGCGCACGGCTCGGTGACATCTTGTCATTCCGCCCAGCCGATATTGACTTGCAGACAAGGGTGGCGCGCCGCCAGCGTACGAAAAGCGGCGAGCCACATGAGTTCTTACTCACCCGTGAGATGTCGGAGGAACTTGCCAAACTCAAACCGCGTCGCGGTCGCGTGTTCGGTTACGCTCAAAGGCGACACATCTACGCAGCCTGGAAGAAGGCATGCAATACTGCGGGGTTGGAATATCTGCCACCCCATCAGGCGGGGCGTCACTCCTTTGCGACAGAAATGATCGTACGCCAATGCCGCGATGTAGCCACGACCGCAGCTCTTGGAAACTGGAAAAGCAAAAAGCTTCTTCTCGACAGATATACTCACGCGGAAGGCCTTCGCGAGGCTTCAGACGAAGTGTTTGGCTCTGATATGCCGCAGGAGGACTAGGATTTAAGCGGCCAACTCCAATCGTTGGCACCTGGATGACACCACGCAACAAAACTTCCGAAAAGGACGTGTAAGATCAAAGTATTATGGGCTGTGTCGTCTCGATTGGTAAGGGAGAGGTCCTCAGTTCAATCCTGAGCGGCAGCACCAGAGAAATTCTAGAACTATGCGGCTATTTGCGCGGCCTCATCGGGCGCACCCAAAGCTACGCGCGCTCTTCAGCGCGCGCCTCTGAGATGATTTCCCAGGCTACATTGATTTGCTTTAGGCGCAGCTCGCGAACGCGCCGATCGTCCTCGCCGTCAGCATGATCGGGGTGCCAGCTCATGCGCAGGCCATCGACGACCTTTTTGATCGCCGTCTGATTGGCATCGTATGAGACCCCGATCCCTAAGACCCGCAGTGCATCTTTGCGGGTTTGCGGGACGGTATCTCCCCAGTTCGGGGTAGGGATTCTTGCTGGCGCCGATCGCTCTGACGGGGCCTCATTTTCCTTCGTAGCGATCAGCGCAGAGGAGGCCTCCACACGTCCACGGCTTTCATCCAGCCAAACCGAGCCAATATCACGCGACGTCGCAACACGCGCCTGCGACGCATCTTGCCGGCGCATGAGCACGAAGCCCGCAATCAAAATGACGGAAAGTAGCGCGAGGGCAGAAACGGCCACCGTCATAGGATCGCGCAAATAACCTACCAGCCCGCTTGCGCTCGCCTCCTTTTGGTTCTGCTCGGCTTGTGTTGTCTGCTGGTTCTCCGCGGGAACCGACGGCACCATTGCCAGTGTTTCGCCGTCACCGGATTTGGTGGTGGCGATGGCCGCGGCAGCAAGCGACGCTGTTTCATCGGGATCCGAATCCGTGCGTACTCGCAGCGGTGTGTTGCCAGCGTCGGAATCCCGCCGATTTATGATGGTCGGGGCCGCTGGACTTCCTGCTGAGAGGGAAGCGGCCTTCGCATCAGCCGGTCGCGATTCTGCAGGAGCCTTAGCCTGTGCGCTAGCCGGCGGGGCATCTGTTGGCATGTCCTTGGTCGCCGCTCTGCGTTGCGACGAAGAAATGCGCGGAGGTAGGGGAGGCGTCTCGATGCGCCCCTCTTCTGCGGCGACCCTTGGGGCCGCCGCAGCTGGCTCCGCGACGGAGACACTGGGTGCTCGTGGCAGAGCGTCGGCTACGAAGATGGCGTCAATCCCAAACTTCGGCGCGAAACCTTGTGGCATCTCCACAATGGAATCGGGTGCGCGCGCTTTTCGGACTCCACATCTGCGCGCAAGCCTGCGAAAGCGCGGCCGCCGTCGATCGAACTCAGATAGCCGCGCACACGGATCGCCCTGCGGCAGGGCCCACGTCCATGGCATCCGTACAAGCAGGCGGCCGCCCTTGAACCAGGCGCGTCGGTGTCCGTCGGCAGCTGCGACCACAGACGTCCAAGGCACGCGTGCCCCGCTGCAATCGATGTCAAAGCGATGGACCGTCCAGTTGCGGCATTTAGTCGGGTCGGCCGGAGAACACGCCGTAAATTCTCGCTGCTCGCGTCCACCGATGATGCGATAACCTTTGTCCGCTGACGGGATAAGCACCGGTTCGCCGCCAGAGACGGAACACGAATATGGCATAACCAGCAGCTCATCGGCTCTGGAGGCGCTTCCGACGACCATAAAGGACGCAGCAATGAGGAAAAAGAAACCGCCCCTTAGCAACACGCGCATGCGTTAACTCTGCCCCCCGTGCGGCATTATGACATCACAAAGATCCGACCTCGAACTCAATGCGGCCGGGACCTTGTCAGCTTTGTGGCGGGCGATCATTCAGGGGTATTAGGACGCCGAGGGGCCGCAGCGATTGCCGCGACACTCAAGCTATCTCTTGCAAAAATGGCCTTGCTCGGCCGCTTTAGACTGACCAGCGTTCAGTTGCCCACACGGCCTGGCGCACTACTCCTTGAAAATTCGACATTTTTAGCCTAGATACTATCTAGTCGTTCGATGGATCTCGTGAGCGTTCGATTGAACGCACGATTGAGCCAGCTGCCTCCAGACATTGAGAGTGCTTTGGCGCGAACGCCACGAAGCGTGCCCTCGCCCCGTTTCTTCTAGCGAGAAGTGCGGGATGTCAGGGGGCCGTGCACGACCGGATTGGTTGCGAGTTAAGGATGGAGGATTATGGACAAGGTGGACACCTTTCTGCAGCGCCACAGCAGCTCTGAGGCGGAGCGCACGGACGCACGGGAGGAGTGCGGGGAAGCAGATATGCAGCTCCTGAACGAAGAAAAGGTCAGGAAATGCCTGATGTGCCTAACCACGTTTCCGAGCACCTGGTCTGGCGAGCGCATTTGCCGCCGCTGCAAGTCCTCAGCGCGCTGGCGCAGTGGTGGGCTTGATTGATAAGCGCGCGTCCCTGGCAACAATAGGGGCGCGCGGAAACAGGCATATCGCAAATCGACACCAAACAATCGAAGGACCTCAGCGTCCCATCAAGCTGAACGATGTCCCTGCCGCAATGAGGTTGAGGCGCCGGCGCCCAAGCGCCTCGAACAAATGTGCTGGGGATTATGACGTATGCTGAGTTGCTGCCCAGCACGAATCGCGTTGCTAAAGAGAGATGGGAAAATGCCCATCGTTTGCTGCCCTCTCAGTCGCGGTCTTGGCGCTCGCCGGCTGCGCAGAAACGCTGGCGACCGGAACCATAACTCCTCCCAACCCGCACGATTTCGTTCCTGGTCTGCCAAAGGGCTATCAATGTCCTCTGGTCCCGAATGGATTTGATCCCGCCGGATCCATCTACCGTCTTGATAAGAACGGCACCTATTACCGAGTGAAGGATTTCAGCACCGAACCCCAAATAATGGCTTTGGGCGGGTATCGAAAAGACGTGCCCATCTCCAACTACGTCCTGAGCGACAAGCAAGCGTCGTCTGCGGGTCTGTCATACAGCCTTCTTCAGAAAGCGCTGCCCGGTCTGTCTTCCAGTGGTTCGGCCGACGTCAATAAGGAGATCTCAGTTGACATTACCGTCGAGGACATGATGGGCGAGGTTATCGACGATACGCTCGCCGACCACATCGTCGACTGGTTCAGGTCAAACATCACCGCTAAACGTGGGAGCAAGTACTTCCTTGTGCGCGAAACCGTTAAGGCGGGCGCGGTGAGCTACCGGCTGAAATACAAGGACGTTGCCAAGCTCGGCGGAAAAGCCCAGCTAGAGAAACTTGCCGAAGGCAAAGCGAATGTCACCATCCGGGACAACGATGGAACCTTTGAAATAAAGCAGAAGTTTTCTCCAGGCCGGATTGCTGTCTGCATAAAATCCGCTGAAATTGTCGTCGATACGAAAAAGAGCCTCCCATGGGGAGGGGTGAATGTGTCGCTGAAGTCTTCCGACGAAACCACAGTGCCAACCATCAAACGTGTTGGTAAAAACTAGGGCCACTTCACAGCCGTCCTTCGAAAACGTCGAAGCTAGTAGCCGGGATAGTGCGTGGTCGGCTGGTGTCAGAATTCCAACGTCTCGGGCAAGGCGTCGATCCCCAGTCGTGTGTTGGCAATCTCTGACATCTTGAGAGCTATGATGGCGCCGCACGCGTGCGGAAGCAGACAATTGGGCGCGACCCGCAGGTTCCTTCCTATAGCTATTGTCGGAATTCTCGTTCCTCGGGCCAGAATGCTCCTGGGGGGATGTGCCCCTCCTCCGCATACGCATGCTGTAGCGCGTCCAGCTGCGCCCACAGAAGATCGCATTTGAAGCCAACGGCGGCGACACAGGCCTCCTGCTCGTAGCGGCTCTTGGCGTTTTTCTTCACGTACTCGAGCGCGAACGTGGCATCACGCGGAGCCTGCGTTAAGCGCCGCTTGAAATAAGCCAGCACATCGTCGGAGATGAAATCGTAGTTCTCCAACATGCCAGCAATGCGCTCGCGATGGATCGACGGCGCGAAGAGCTCTGTCAAAGACGAGGCGACCGCCTCAATGAGCGGTCTCTCGCGAACGAAGCGCACGTAGGCCTCCACGGCAAAACGCGTCGCCGGCAGAGCGCCCTTCATCGACATAACGTAGTCGCGATCAAGTCCCAATGCGTCGGTGAGCACTAGCCAGCGCTCAATACCACCGGGTTCGTCGGGAGGCAGGCCGTCGTGGTCGTGCACACGATGCAACCACTCGCGCCGCAGCTCGCGGTCGTGCACGCGGCTAATCAATGCCGCATCCTTACGCGGCACCGCATCCTGGTAGCAATAGCGATTAAGGGCCCATGCCTGCACCTGGCCCTTGTCGAGTTTGCCGCCGTGCAGAAGTTTATGAAAGGGGTGCTTGTCGTGATAGCGCTCAGCGCCCACGGCGCGGATGGCGGCCTCGAATTCGTCGCGGCTCATGGGTGTGCCGATGGGTACGTCTACGGAGCACCGTTCGCTCATTGGTTTTTCCTCCATCTTCGGTCGCCTCTTCCATGCGGCGACGAACCCGGCTCGTTACGATGTAGATAGGACACGTTGCTCTTTCGGGAGTGCTGCCCTGCTGGCAATCGTTGTGCGGGATGCGCCGGTATTGCGCCTTGACGCAGTTCAAGAGATCCTGCGGCGGCTCGTCGCAAAGGCCGCATGCATCCCGACTATCCGTGAGTGGGCATTGCCAGCGATCAAGCCGCTTCTGGGTTGCTTCGGCCGATCTCGGTCGCGTAGGGCTCGCAAATTTTTGAGGGGACCCGAACCCTTCAAAAGACTCCATAAGGGCAGGCGTCGGTTTTGCCGGAAATCTTCCAAGCCGGACGGCAACGCCCATATAGTCGGAAGGCCCCGAGCGGGCGGCGCAAGGTTAAGTCTCCGGAAAGCGCGGCGCGGCCTAGCTCTCGGCAGAGCCGGGCATATAACGTATAAGGCACCAAGAACAAAAGGCATGACTCTCTTGAAAGCAAAGCACAAAGAACTGCCCATGGACCAAGTCGTCCGTCCCAGCCGTACAGAAGTCGAAGCGGCATTCCGCACCATTATTCGCTGGACCGGTGACAACCCGGACCGCGATGGGCTGCTCAATACACCTGCCCGGCTGGCTCGCGCCTATGAGGAATATTTCCGCGGCTACAACGAAGACCCCGAGAGGATCCTCTCTACGACCTTCGAGGAAACCGAAGGCTACGATGAGATGATCGTACTGCGCGGCATCCGTTTCGAGAGCCATTGCGAGCACCACATCGCGCCGATCATTGGCCGCGCGTGGGTTGCATATATTCCCAACGGCCGCGTTGTCGGCATCTCCAAGTTGGCCCGCATCGTCGAAGTGTATGCCAAGCGTTTGCAGATTCAGGAGAAGATGACGGCCCAGATCGCTAATGCGATCAACAATGTGTTGCAGCCGCAGGGCGTCGGCGTCATCATCAAGGCGGAGCATCATTGCATGACCGCACGCGGCATCATGAAGCCAGGTACCGATCTGGTGACCAGCCGCATGCTTGGCATATTCCGTAGCAATGCGGCCACGCGTCAAGAATTCTTGACGCTGATCGATTGAGTTCGGCCACTCGGCTCAATCATCGTCTTCGGCGATCTCCTCGCTCGTCGTGATCGGCTGCCCGTAGTCGACACGTACGAGATAGAGGCCAGAGGCTGGCGCTACCGGCCCGCACGCCGCACGATCTCGTGCCAGCAGCGCCGCTTCCAGGTCCCGCACATTCCACTTGGCCTCGCCGACGAGCTTTAAGCTGCCGACAATGGACCGGACCTGGTTGTGCAGGAAGGATCGCGCGGAGGCTTCTATGTGAATCTCCTCGCCACACTTCGTGACATCGAGCCGGTCGAGCGTACGCAATGGCGACTTTGCCTGGCATCCGGCAGCGCGAAACGTTGTAAAGTCGTGGCGTCCGAGGAGAAGCTGCGCTGCGGCACCCATCGCTTCATAATCGAGCGACGAGATAGGCAACCACCACACGCGGCCGCGATCGAGTATAGGCGGTGCGCGGCGGCACAGGATGCGATAGCGATAGTGGCGCGCTGTGGCGCTGTAGCGCGCGTCGAAATCATCTGATACCGCTTCACAAGCAAGAACGGCGATCGGCGCAGGCTTGAGATGAAAGTTTAGCGCTTCGCGAACGCGGAACGGCTCCCAGTTCTTGGAAAGATCCAAGTGCGCAACCTGACCCAGCGCGTGCACCCCAGCATCGGTGCGGCCAGCGCCGTGCAGCGGGACGGTTTCTCCGCAGAACTTTTGGATAGCGCCCTCGAGCGCCCCTTGAACCGATTGGCCCTGCGCCTGGCGCTGCCAGCCAACGAATGGTGTGCCGTCATATTCGATGCAAATGCGATAGCGGGGCATAGAAAGGGCTCAGGTGGCGAGACGCGCACGATCGCGTTTCACTGTTCCCTAGCGTTGTCGCTTCCGCATCTCAACCGTCACGCCGCCGGCTGGATTATTCTAAGGCGGGTATGGTTTGTATGCCGCAGCGTCGAGGGAGGCCCGAACCCACCGCCTGCTGGTTGATTGCGCCCGGAGCAGCACTACCTACGAATGCCATTTTTGCCAATAATCCCCAAGAGTAATGGGGTCTGGCCATCTGGGTTGATGATCATATGCTGGGTCGGCGGAATCGGCCGGAAAACTCGAACCCCGGATTCATAGGTGACAACGGCGCCATAGACCGGCTGTGTCTCGATCCGAGTTGTGGAGGCCCATTGGGCGCTGTTTAGCGG
>JAUWCP010000019.1 GCA_030609245.1 Hyphomicrobium sp. | reverse complement strand
GGCGACCGCTCCCATGTTGCGATCGAGCCGTGGCTGACCGATCAGTGGTACGTGGACGCTAAGACGCTGGCTGCGCCCGCAATTAAAGCAATCGAAGACGGAAAGACCGTTTTCGTTCCTAAGGCTTGGGAGAAGACCTACTTCGAGTGGATGCGCAACATCCAGCCGTGGTGCATCTCGCGTCAGCTCTGGTGGGGGCACCAGATCCCGGCCTGGTATGGCCCCGATGGCAAAGTGTTCGTAGCGGCAGATGAGAGCGGCGCGCAAACGGCGGCGAAGAAGCACTACAAGACGAACGTTGAGCTTGAGCGCGACGAGGACGTGCTCGACACGTGGTTTTCGTCGGGCCTTTGGGCCTTTTCTACGCTTGGTTGGCCCGACGAGACGCCAGAACTGAAACGCTATTACCCAACGAGCGTGCTCGTCACCGGCTTCGACATCATCTTCTTCTGGATCGCGCGCATGATGATGTTGGGGCTGCACTTCATGAAGGAAGTGCCGTTCCATACTGTCTACATCCACGCGCTGGTGCGCGACGAACGCGGGCAGAAAATGTCAAAATCCAAGGGCAACGTCATGGACCCCTTGGGCGTGATCGACACGTATGGCGCCGACGCGCTGCGTTTCACGCTCGCCGCCATGGCTGCCCAGGGGCGCGACTTGAAGCTCTCCACCGCGCGCGTCGAAGGCTACCGCAATTTCGCGACCAAGCTTTGGAACGCGTCACGCTTTGCGGAGATGAACGAGTGCGTGCGCCAGCGCGACTTCGACCCTGCGCTCGTCAAGGAGACGCTCAACCGGTGGATCGTGGGCGAGACCGAGCGCGCAGCCCTTGCCGTGACGCAAGGGATCGAAGCCTACAAGTTCAACGAGGCGGCCGGTGCCATCTACGCGTTCGTCTGGGGCATTTTCTGCGACTGGTACCTGGAGCTGATCAAGCCGATCCTCACGGGCGACGACGAGACGAGCAAAGCGGAAACGCGCGCGACAGTCGCCTGGGTGCTCGACCAAATCCTGAAGCTGCTGCATCCCTTCATGCCCTTCATCACAGAAGAGCTGTGGGCACACATGGTGGAGCACGGTGAGAAGCGGCGCAGCCTGCTTGCTCTCGGTGAATGGCCGTCGTTCACCGGCCTTTCCGATGAGAAGGTGGATGAAGAAATCGGATGGGTTGTGCGGCTTATCGGCGAGATCCGCTCGGTGAGGACCGAGATGAATGTACCGGTCGCCGCTAAGGTGCCGCTCGCCCTTCCCGGCGCGACTGTGGCGTTGCGTGAGCGCGCGCGCCGGCATGAGGAGACGATCAGCCGTCTTGCCCGGCTGGAGAGTATTTCCTTCCCCAAGGCTCCGCCCAAGGGTGCCGCGCTTATTGTCGTTGGCGAGACGACCGCGGCGTTATCCCTCGCTGGTGTCATTGATATGGGCGCTGAGATGAAGCGGCTTGAACGCGAGATCGAGAAGGCGGAAAGCGATCTCGGCAAGATGGACACGAAGCTCGCCAATCCTCAGTTCCTCGCCAAGGCGAAGGAGGCGGCGGTCGAGGAAACGCGCGAACGCAAGGCGGAGCTCGAAGGGACGATCAAGCGTCTCGCCGCAGCCGTGACGCGCCTGCAAGCTGTCGGGTGACCCCGTTCCGCCATCAGATGGTCGCTAGACGTCGCTGATTTGCCCAACGAGAGCCCTTCGTGCGCCGCACTAGCTCGTTAGCAGTGCTTCAAAGACACCCCGGCGAACCCAAAAGGCAGGTCTCCAAGCGCCTGAGGGGCAAAGCTGATACAACTCGCGCGACGGCACGCAGAGGGTCAGGCAAGGCGATGATGTACTCTGTCAGTCGATGTGGCGAGTGGGCAACGATTGCCGTAGCTACTGCCTCTTTTGAGCCACAAAGGAGCGCCAGCGTACTTAATGCGGGACCTACGGAGGCACGCGGACGTGGCATTTGACCAACGCCCGCGACAGGCGTTTCATTTTGGAGGCTCAAGCAGCCTTCGGGACGCGCAATCGACGCTTCGTGGGAATGTCGGTGAAAGCATGCATCCCAAGCTGCGAGGATAAAGAAGACAGCATGGACGCGAAGCCGTTCGATAAATCAAAGCTGCCGAGCCGGCATGTGACGGAGGGGCCTCACCGGGCGCCCCACCGCTCCTACTATTACGCCATGGGGCTGGAGGAGGAGCATATCCACCGCCCGTTCGTGGGCGTGGTCTCATGCTGGAACGAGGCAGCGCCATGCAATATCTCGCTCATGCGTCAGGCCCAAGCCGCAAAGACGGGCGTCGACGAGGCGGGCGGCACGCCGCGCGAGTTTTGCACCATCACGGTCACCGACGGAATTGCCATGGGTCACCAGGGCATGAAGTCGTCGCTCGTCTCGCGCGAGGTAATCGCCGATTCGATCGAACTCACAGTGCGCGGGCATTGCTACGACGCACTCGTTGGAATCGCGGGCTGCGACAAGTCGCTGCCTGGTATGATGATGGCAATGCTGCGCCTCAATGTGCCGTCGGTGTTTATGTACGGCGGTACGATTCTACCTGGCAAATTCAAAGGCCGGGATGTGACTGTCGTCGACGTCTTCGAAGGTGTCGGCATGCACACGGCGGGCCGCATGACGGACGAGGAGCTGCACGAACTCGAGTGCGTTGCTTGCCCGTCGGCAGGATCGTGCGGCGGTCAATTTACCGCCAACACCATGGCTTGCGTGTCCGAGGCGATCGGGCTTGCTATATCAGGCTCGGCCGGTGCGCCGGCGCCTTACCAGAGCCGCGACTCCTATGCGCTCGCAAGCGGCCAGGCCGTTATGAAGCTGCTGGCCCAAGGCATTCGCCCGCGCGATATCGCGACGCGTGAAGCCTTCGAGAATGCGGCAGTCATTGTGGCCGCGACCGGCGGGTCAACCAACGCCGCGCTGCATCTTCCGGCAATGGCGAACGAGGCCGGCATTGAGTTCGACTTGTTTGATGTGGCTGAGATCTTCAAACGCACACCCTACATCGCCGATTTGAAGCCGGGCGGAAAATACGTTGCCAAAGACGTCTACGATATCGGCGGTGTGCCGCAGATCTTAAAGGCGCTGCTCGATGGCGGATTACTGAACGGCGATTGTTTGACCGTCACAGGTCGCACATTGCGGCAAAATCTCGAGTGCGTGAAATTTAATGAAGATCAGAAAGTTGTTTATCCTGTCTCTAATCCTATATCCCCGACGGGGGGCGTGGTGGGCCTGAAAGGTTCACTGGCGCCGGAAGGCGCGATCGTGAAGGTCGCAGGTATGAAAAATCTCACCTTCAAAGGCCCCGCGCGCGTCTTTGATTGCGAGGAAGATGCCTTCTGCGCGGTTGAGGCGCGCGACTTCAAAGAGGGTGATGTGATCGTCATCCGCTACGAGGGTCCCAAGGGCGGACCCGGTATGCGCGAGATGCTGTCGACGACGGCGGCGCTCTACGGTCAGGGTATGGGTGACAAGGTTGCGCTCATCACCGATGGCCGCTTCTCGGGCGGAACTCGCGGATTTTGTATCGGACACGTCGGCCCCGAGGCAGTGCTCGGCGGTCCTCTCGGTCTCCTAAAGGACGGAGACATCATCAGCATCGATGCAGAGAAGGGTACGCTCGACCTGGAGGTCGACGCGGTCGAGCTCGAGGCACGAAGGAAAGTTTGGAAGGCCCCGCCAAATTCCTATCAAAGCGGTGCCTTGTGGAAATATGCAGAGCAAGTGGGGCCTGCGCGCAATGGCGCGGTTACCCACGCGGGCGCAAAAGTGGAAGTGGTCTGTTATGCAGATATCTAAAAAGGCAGTTTCGGGTCTTGTCGCAGGGGTGATGCTCTGCGCTTCAGTGGCCTATGCGTTCGCGGGAACGACCTATCGTTCGCCCCAGGCCGCACTCGACCAAGGCATTGGCGCCTTCAACAGCGGCTATTACGAGATTGCTATTCCCGCTCTTCGGTACGCCGCCGATGCGCACTTGTTTCTTGCGCCCTATTATTTGGCGCAAATTTATTCCGACAACAACGGCTCTCACACCGAACACGCCAAGGCCTACAAGCTATATTTGAGGATGGCGGACGAGCACACCGACGTCGATCCCGACGACGAGCAACGTGCGCCATACGTCGCCAAGGCGATGACGCGCATCGCCGGCTATCTTCTTACCGGACTGCCCGAGGTTGGTCTTAAGGCCGATTCGGGCATTGCAATCGAATACCTACGTGAAGCCGCGCAGTTCTTCCGCGACGAGGATGCCCAATTCGCGCTCGCCAAACTGTATCTGCGCGGCGATGGGATCGAAAGCGACGTACCCTATGCCAAGCACTGGTTGTCGGTGCTGAGCCAAAAGGGCCACGCGGGCGCGCAAGCCTTTCTCGCCGACTTGCTGTGGCGCGGAAAATACATGGAGCCCGATCCCGTGCGCGCGCTAGCACTGATCTCGGTCGCCGTCGCAAATGCCCCGCCCTATGAGCGTGTTTGGATCGAAGACATCTACCAGAACATCTATTGCGGAGCGGGCGATGGTATTCGCAAGCAGGCCACCGGCATTGTTGCAGACTGGCGGACCCGCTACGGGCGCAAGCCGACTCTGCGCGACCGCTCAGGGCTTGGCGTTTTGAGCGCACAGGTGAGACGCACATGCGGCGATGGAGAGGCCGTCCCTTTTGATATCGGCGTGGTTGCGATCAAGCCGCCTCCCGTACCGGCGCGGGTGCCGGGATCGCGCACCTTCATGAAGGGCTCCTCTGGTATGGGCGGCCTGCGCGAAGTCGGCACCGAATTGGCCCCTCAGCAGGCGCACTAACGTCTCAACAGAGCAAGACTTTCGGTCCCGTGCAGCGCTGCCACCTTTATTTGGCCATCGCGAGTGGACGCGCGACCGTCTCCAAGGGTTTGCGCTCGGCGGCCACCGCAAAGCGTAGCGCAATCGCACCAGCTATGATCATGAGCAGCGCGCCGAAGAGGTAGCCGGCGAACACATGCGCACGCGACCCCGTTTCGATCAGCGCGCCGAACAAAGCCGGCCCCACAACACCACCGACGCCTGTACCTACTGCGTAGAAGAAGGCAATTGCGAGAGCCCGAATTTCTAGTGGAAACGTCTCGCTGACGGTGAGGTAGGCCGCGCTGGCCGCAGCTGAAGCGAAGAAGAAGATGATCATCCACGCAATCGTGAGGCTTTCGGCAGAAAAGACATCGCTTGCGAAGAGATAGCCAGTGCCTGCGAGCAGGATGCCCGAAGCTGTGTAGGTGAATCCTAACATTATGCGCCGGCCGATCGTGTCAAATAGTCTGCCAAGCACGAGGGGACCGAGAAAATTCCCCAACGCAAACGGCAGAATATACCAGCCCACGTGGTCGGCTGGGACGTCATAGAAATCGGTCAGGATCAGTGCGTAAGTGAAGAAGATCGCATTGTAGAAGAAGGCTTGCGCCACCATGAGGCTTAAGCCAACCAAGGTGCGCTGGCGCTGCGTTCTAAAGAGTGTCGTGGCAACCTCCCGTAGCGGGGTGTGCGAGCGTGAGTGCAGTCGAATTTTGGGAAACGGTCCTTCGGTGAGCACATAGCCCTGCTTAACGAGCTTGGACTCGATGCCGGCCACAATCGCTTCAGCCTCGCTCGCACGGCCATGAATGACCAGCCAGCGCGGACTTTCGGGGATCCACATGCGCATAAAGAAGATGACGATGCCAAGCAGTGCGCCGATGAGAAATGCGGCGCGCCATCCCAGTTCGTAACCAAGAACGTCAGGGTCGAGCAGCACGATCGTTGCTGCGGCTCCAATCGCTGCGCCAATCCAGAAGCTGCCGTTGATGACAAGGTCGGTCCAGCCACGCACGCGGGCCGGCACCAGCTCCTGAATCGTCGAGTTGATGGCGGTATATTCGCCGCCGATTCCGGCACCGGTGAGAAAGCGGAAGAGCGCGAAGCTCCATATGTTCCAGGAAAATGCCGTCGCCGCGGTGGCGCAGAGATAGACCGTGAGAGTGATGAAGAACAGTTTTTTGCGCCCCCAGCGGTCGGTGAGCCAGCCAAAGAGCATCGCGCCAAGCACGGCGCCGGCAAGGTAAGCACTGCTTACAAGACCGATCTCGGTATTGCTGAATTGAAGCACAGGGCTTTCCTTCAAAGCCCCGGCGACGGAGCCGGCAAGTGTCACCTCGAGCCCATCCAAGATCCATGTGATACCGAGCGCGGTTACGACGAGCGTATGGAAGGGTCCCCAGGGCAGACGGTCGAGACGCGAGGGCAGATCGGTTTCTACGATCCCACCGGGCGTATCCTTGGCAGTATGGTTCAGCTCACCCATCCTGGGCCGAACTCTCATTGGCACTCCTGCGGGCTTCTAGGAAAGCGCGCAGGCAGTCTGCTGTTCTTGTATCAAACGCAACGAGCTTGATTTGGAGGCCGAGGACTTCGGCTTCCTTGGTGCACACTTCGATGGCCTCGTGGCACGCCGCTTGAAGCGGGTAGGCATAGATCCCAGTGCTGATCGCCGGAACAGCGATTGACGCGCACCCGTGCTCTGCGCCAAGCCGGAGCGCTGATGCATAGGTTGACCGCAGCAAACGGCGTGCTTCAGCTGGATTATAGCTGGCGTACGCAGGGCCGACCGCATGGATGATGTGCTTTGCCGTTGCGATATCGAAAGCGGGTGTGATTGCCGCTGAGCCGGTCGGGCATTGGCCAAGCTCGTTGCACGCGTGCGCCAGTTTCTCAACTCCCGCTGCGCGAAAGATTGCGCCGCACACTCCGCCGCCAAGCCGCAATTCGCTATTGGCGGCGTTGACGATGGCATCCGCCACAACCGCCGTGATGTCGCCCTCGACGACCTCAACCCGGCCGGATCCAGAGTGTGGCATGGCGCGCCGCTCCACTCATTTTGCAGACGATCCAAGCTCAAGACATCTTAAACAGGTCAAAGGCCGTCGCTAGACGGCCTTTTGCTGGTGACGGGCAGGACGAGCTGCGCAGGGACTAGCGCTTGCGCAGGCTGAACGACGCCGACGCACCATCGCCGGTCAGGCTCACGCGCTGGCTCCGGCCGCGCACGACGACGCGGATCGAACCCGAAACGTTAAATTCGGTGTTGTAGAATGTCCCCCGGTAGCGGCCCCTAGAAAGCCTGTACACGGTCGCTGTCTGCGTGGCCTTGCCCGAGGTCGTGGCGCAGGTCGCCCGCAGTGTATAGCTGTTCGACGAGGTTTTCCTGTACCGGGCCCTGCAGCGCGCCTTCTCTCTGGTGCCCGAGGCGAACGAAATCCAGCCGCCCCCGCTCCACGAGCCAGAAAGGCTGGGCTCGGCTTCACTCGGATTGACAAGGCCCACGATACTGAATGCGACGAGCGGTATGAGAGCGAATCTGCGTGTCCTCGTCCACCAAGATGCCGAACGGGTGTAGGCCATCGACAAAATGTTCTGGTGTGAAACGAGTTTGGACATGGCAGGACCTTTTTGAGTGGCGGAGGGTCTCAAGAAGAACACTACACTGATATTACGGTCCGTACACTGCGTCCATGCACAATTTGGTCGGTTCCCGTTGTTGCAATGGACGGTCAAGACTATTGACGAGTCGTTAGTTCGGCGGTCGAAATGACATTCCACGGATGTCCCCTGACGCCGTGCGGGCGACGCCTCGACGAGGACGAAGCATCACAACGCTTTAGTGACGAGTACGTCAACTGGTGGATCGCTGAGTAGATTGCCAGCAACGGTGCCAATAAGGGCCTGTCGCAAGCCGGATCGCCCGTGCGAACCGATGGCCAGAAGGTCGGGCTTTAAGCGTGTGGCTTGCTCGCGTATCACACTGAGGACGTCTCCATCCTCAACATGAAATGTGACTTGCAAGCCGCCATTGCCGAGCGTTTGTGCATGAGCGCGAATATCTTTTTCGAGATCAGCCTTAAAGTTTTGTTCTTGCTCTTGGCGAATTTGCGCTTGTGTATCTGAGTCGAGGAGCCCCTTGAAGGGTACGTGGATGGTGTGGAGCAAGTGAAACTCGGCGTCCGGTGCAATCGCGGCGGCGCATTCGAGCGCCCTGCGAGCGGCAGGCGAATTATCGGTCGCGACAAGAACGCGCTCATAGTTGTGCGCGACCGGGTCTTTGACGAGTAATACAGGCAGATTGCCAATACGAATAATGCGCTCTGCTGTCGTCCCGCGAAAAAGCTCAAATGTGGTGTGGCGCGTAATGCCGAGTACAATCAACTCGGCGCCTGTCTCCTGAGTGTGACGAAGGATCTCGTCGTGGCCGCTGCCGCGGACGATTGCGATCTCAGGTTTCACATCGGCGGACGTCGGCAGTGATGCGAGGAGCTGCTCGATTGTTGTGCGGGCGCTTGCGTCGTACTGTTCAGCGGTGCTTGCCGGCACCGTGTCACTGACAATGTGGATCACTTCAAGAGGATCGCCTAGCTGATGGGCGAGCGCCAAAGCGCGTTGCAGCGCGCGATCGGACCGTGCGGAAAGATCGGTTGCCATGAGCAGCTTTTTCATGATTTCGACTTGCACTCCTTGCCGCGCGGTTCTCGGGCCGATTCCAACTATTGTACTGGATTAGCTTTCGTCGCCTTGACGCTCATCAAGGCTGCCAGAATGGACGACGATACCGTGGATGCGCAACTAGGTTTGGATTGAGTAGGGTTGGGATCGATGGCGCCAAAGGTTGAACTGAAGCGGCGACTGACAATTTGGCTGGTCATCTTTTACGGCCTAGGCACCACGATCGGAGCCGGCATCTACGCGTTGGTCGGTGAGATCGCGGGTGTGGCTGGCTATAAGGCGCCATGGTCCTTCCTCGTGGCGGCAGGCTTAGTCACATTTACCGTGTTCTCTTATGCGGAAATGTCGCGCCGATACCCTCGCGCGGCGGGCGCGGCGCTTTATGTGCGTGAAGGGCTCGGTTCGGTTCATCTATCGACGCTCGTTGGGTTGCTCGTTGTTCTCGCCGGTTTGACGTCCGCGTCGGCGTTGGTCAACGCTTTCGTTGGCTATTTGAGAGAAATCATCGCCGTAGATGCAACGACCGCGATCGTTCTGTCGGTCTTGGCGCTGGGCGGCATCGCAGCGATCGGGATCACCGAGTCCGTTACCGTTGCGAGCGTCATTACCGCGATCGAACTCCTCGGCCTCCTCCTTGTTGTGGGCGTGAATTACCAGAGCTTCGGCGCGTTCCCTGCGCACATCGACGTGTTGACACCGCCGATCAGTCTCCAAGGTTGGGGCCTGGTTCTTTCAGGGGCGATGCTGGCCTTCTATGCGTTTCTCGGGTTTGAGGACATGGTGGTCATTGCTGAGGAAGTGCAGGATGTTAGGCGCAATCTGCCGCTCGCTATTTTCGTCACGCTGGCAATCACGACAGTTCTTTATCTTCTCGTGGTGACGGTAGCTGTTCTCGCCATGCCGCCTGAGGAACTGGCGGCAAGCGATGCACCCTTAGCAGCGCTCTATGAGAAGGGTACCGGCTCGTCCCCAACGCTCATTAACGCCGTTGCAGCCCTGGCGATCATCAACGGTGTGCTGATCCAGTTGATCATGGCTTCGCGCCTGCTCTACGGCCTGGCCTCCACGCAGCAAATTCCAACTGTCTTTGCCTATGTCGACCCGCGGACCCATACCCCACTGATCACGACGGCCACTGTGACGGCAGTCACGCTTCTTATGAGTTTGCCGGGAACGTTAAAGGGATTAGCCGAGGCAACATCCACCATCATGTTGATGGTCTTTGCGTTGGTGAACCTTGCTGCTTGGCGCGTTATGCGCCAAATGCCGGACGACGACGGGCGCCGATCGATTCCTACATGGGTTCCGTTGGTGGGTTTTGTAATTTCGGTGGGGTTCGTCGTCAGTCAATTATGGCCCTGAGATCCCGCTAGAGATCAAGCTCGACCCAGACAGGCACATGGTCCGATGGTCTCTCCCAGCCCCGCGTGAATCGATCGATGCCCGCTGAGACGAGCCGGTCGGCGGCCTGTGGTGAGAGCAACAGGTGATCGATGCGAATACCGTCATCTTTTTGGAAGGCACCCGCTTGATAGTCCCAAAACGTGTAGACGCCGGGCTCTGGATGACACTGCCGTGCGGCATCCGTGAATCCTTCGTTGATAAGAGTGCGAAACGCAGCGCGGCTTTCGGGTTGAAACAATGCGTCTCCTGTCCAGGATTCGGGCCGCTTGGCATCCACGGGTTCGGGGATCACATTGTAGTCGCCAGCGAGCACGAGCGGCATTTCATCCGACAGCAACGAGCGGGCGTGTTGGGCAAGCCGCTTCATCCAAGCAAGTTTGTAGGTGAACTTTTCCGTGCCGATGGGATTGCCGTTCGGCAAGTAGATGGATGCGACTTTCAGCGCGCCGGCGGCCACCGAGACGGTCGCCTCGATATAGCGGGCATGCTCGTCCGTCTCATCGCCGGGCAAGCGCAGTGTCACGTCGTCCAATGGCTGTTTTGAAAGAATCGCGACGCCGTTGAAGCCTTTCTGACCATGCGTTGCGACGTTGTAGCCAAGATCTTCGAACGCAGCCGCCGGGAAGTTCTCGTCAACGCTCTTGATTTCCTGAAAGCAGATGACGTCGGGGCTCTCCTGGCGCAGGTAGGTGAGGGCGGATTCTAGCCGCGCCTTGACGCCATTGATGTTCCACGTGGCAATTTTCATGCGCTTCCAGCTTGGCTCGATCACCGTGCGTGCTCAGAGGTATTCGAGAATCGCAACGCTGGCCAGTACGCTGTCAAGGGCGCGGTGCTAGATGGAGAAGCTGGTGCCGCAGCCGCACGATTGCGTCGCCTTCGGATTGTTAATGCGGAAGGAAGCGCCAATCAGATCGTCGACGAAATCGATCTCGGAGCCAGCCAGAAACCCTAAGGACACCGAATCGATGACAATTTTTGCACCTGAACGCTCAAGCACGATGTCGCCGGGTTCCGCTTGCGGAACGAGGTCGAATTTGTACTGGAAGCCCGAGCAGCCGCCGCCTTCCACACTCACGCGAAGAAGGCGTGCTTTGTCCTCGGCGGCAACGATCTGGGCGATGCGCGTTGCCGCGCGCTCGGTAAGGGTAACGGGTTCGCTCATAATCTTCATTCGTTCAGCTTCTGGGCCGTGCCGGGGTTGCGGGGCGCGGCGTTCTCACCTTAAGGAAGATAAGCGTGCGTTGACCGATGTCAAAGCCCATCGAGCGTCGAGCAAAGAGGCGGCGGGCCGGATGAACTCAGCGGCAGGCAGAAAGAAGAGCCTGGAAAACCGGGACTACGGCGAAAACCTCGCCGCGGGCGCACGCTTGCCCGCGCTTTATGCGGCAAGTGCAATTCCAAGCCGCGGGCGCTGGCACGCCGAGCCAGAGTGCCCAACGCGCAGTCCATTCCAGCGTGACCGCGACCGCGTCTTGCATTCGACCGCCTTTCGCCGGCTGACCCACAAAACGCAGGTGTTCGTTTTTCATGAAGGCGACCACTACCGCACCCGGCTGACGCACAGTCTTGAGGTGGCGCAGATCGCGCGCACAGTGGCTCGCCAGCTGCGTCTTGACGAAGATCTCGCCGAGGCGATCGCGCTCGCCCACGATCTTGGTCATTCACCTTTTGGGCACGCGGGCGAGCGCGCGCTTGACGGGGTGATGGAAGCTTTTGGGGGCTTCGACCACAACGCGCAAAGCCTGCGCTTGGTGACCGCACTAGAGCGCAAGTACGCCGGTTTCGATGGGATAAATCTTACCTGGGAGACGCTTGAAGGCATCGCTAAACACAATGGGCCCGTGTCCCCCGGCGCAGCCATCGAGAAGGCCGTGCGCCGCTTGGAGCAATGGCGAAGCCTCGACCTTGGATCATGGGCCTCGGGGGAAGCCCAAGTCGCCGCGCTGGCTGACGATGTTGCCTACGTGACGCACGACATCGACGATGGACTGCGCGCTGAACTCATCGCGTTGCGTGACATTGAGGGTCAGCCTCTAGCAGGGCCGGCAGTGGTGTATGCGGCGAGCTTGGTTGGCGCCGACGATAGTGGGCGGAGCTTCTATGAGGTCACGCGGCGCATGATTACGTTGATGGTGAGCGACCTCGTCAACCAAACGCGCACGCGCCTCAGGCTGCTGAGCCCCGCCTCGCCGGACGATATCCGCCGCGCGCCGGGCGCAACCGTGGCGTTCTCAGACGAGATGTCTCGCGATATTGCGCACATTAAGGCGTTTCTGTTTGAACGCGTTTATCGCCACGGGCGCGTCATGCACGTCATGAAGGATGCCGAGGCGATCGTGCGCGAACTCTTCGCCCGCTACCTTTCTGAGCCCGATACCATGCAAGACGCCTGGCGGGCGGCCGCGGCGGGCCTCAGCGAGCGCCGCCGTGCACGTCTGATTGCTGATTTTGTTGCGGGAATGACCGATCGCTATGCCATCGCTGAGCACCGCCGCCTGTTTGACGCCACTCCCGATTTGCGTTAGGCGGGCCGCGTTTCCCATTGCAACGCTTCCAAGCCTGGATAGGGCGGAAGGTTCACCCATCGGCCAGGATAAGACCCCATGAACGTGTTCGCGCACGTGGAGGATCGCGTTGCCGCGGCGCTCGAAGCCCTAAAGCAGGATGGTGTGCTACCTGCGGACCTTGTCGTGCCTGCGGTCGAGGTCGAAACTCCGCGCGATAGCTCGCACGGAGATCTATCGACAAATGCTGCTCTGGTTCTCGCCAAGCCTGCGCGCATGAAGCCACGCGACATTGCTGAGCGCCTTAAGGAGAAACTCTCAGGCGATGCGGACGTGGCGCAGGTTGAAGTCGCTGGTCCGGGCTTTTTAAACCTCACGTTCACGCCCGGATTTTGGCAGGGTGTCGTGCGCACGATCGTTGAGGAAGGCGCATATTATGGCCGCGCGGCCATCGGCGGCGGCGAGACCATCAACATTGAGTACGTCTCCGCCAATCCGACAGGTCCCATGCATGTTGGCCACTGCCGCGGCGCAGTTTTCGGCGATGCGCTTTGCAATATCTTGGAATTCACCGGCTACAAGGTCACGCGCGAGTACTACGTCAACGACGCGGGCGGCCAGGTCGATCAGCTCGCGCGCTCAGTTTATCTGCGTTACCGCGAAGCGTTAGGCGAGGACATCGGCGAGATTCCGGCCGGGCTCTACCCTGGTGACTATCTAAAGCCGATTGGTGAAATGCTCGCCAAGGAGCATAAGCAGGGCCTTCTCAACAAGCCGGAAAAAGACTGGCTACCGATTGTCCGCGCAGCCGCCGTCAAGCCGTTGCTCGCCGAGATCAAGAAGGACCTCGCGGCGCTCAACATCAAGCACGACGTTTTCTTCTCCGAAGCGTCGCTGACGTTGGGCAAGAAGGATCAGGTCAAGGCGGCAATCGAGGCGCTGCGTGCCAAAGGTCTCATCTACGAGGGGCGGCTACCCCGGCCTAAGGGCCACGATGACGACGAGTGGGAAGACCGCGAGCAGCTGCTGTTCCGGTCCACCAATTTCGGAGATGACGTCGATCGCGCGCTGATGAAATCGGACGGAAGTTACACCTACTTCGCTAGCGACGTGGCCTACCATTTTGACAAGCTGGAGCGCGGCTTCGATCACTACCGCAACGTCTTTGGTGCGGACCACCTGGGCTATATCCCGCGCATCAAGGCTGCGGTGGCAGCACTCTCCGACGGCAAGGCGGATTTCACTATCTTGGTGTGTCAGCTCGTCAAAGTGCTGCGCGCAGGCAAGCCGGTGCTCATGTCCAAGCGTGCCGGTACATTTGTGACGCTCCGCGACGTTGTCGATGAGGTGGGCTCCGACCCGGTGCGCTTCATGATGCTGATGCGCAAGAACGATGCACCCCTCGATTTCGACCTTACCAAGGTGCTGGAGCAAACAAGGGACAATCCAGTCTTCTACGTTCAGTACGCGCATGCGCGCGCCGCGTCGGTGTTTCGTAATGCCAAAAAAGTGTTCCCCGAGCTGGATAAGGAGAGCAAGGCCGTGCGGGAGGCAGATCTTTCGTGCCTCTCAGATCCCGGCGAGATCGAATGGATCAAGCGCCTGGCATTCTTCCCACGTCTGATTGCCAGTACAGCTCGTGCCGAGGAGCCACACCGTCTAGCTTTCTATCTCTATGATTTGGCTGGAGCATTTCACTCGCAGTGGACGCGAGGCAACGATTCGCCACATTTACGATTTATTCAAACACAAGACGGGGTTGTGACCGCGGCGCGTCTCGCACTTATTGCCGCTACGCAACAGGTGATATCCTCGGGTCTTTTGATGCTGGGCGTCGAGGCGCCGGATTCGATGCGTTAGACTCCCGATTCGACGGACCACAGTCCGAACCGATATTTCGAGGGGATTTCCAAGATGTCGCGCTCCCACGGCAACGCACCAAACACCGGGTGGCCGGCACAGCGCCAGCCCTCAGCCGATCAGGATCCGCGCACCTGGTCCGGCATGCCCCAAGGCCAGCTCCCGCAGCAGCAGCCAAACCCGCAATTGTCCCCGGCGGGAGGAAATCGGCCACAGCAGGGTACTAATCCATCTTTGGATCGAGCGCCGGGCTACCACTATCCCCAACAGGCGCCGACGACTGCTCCGGCCGCGCCCGAGCCAGAACCCAATCCCGCCACCCAGCCCCCGTATGCACAACAGCCGCACGCCGCCCAAGCCCAGCATTCGGGCTTGGGTCCGGCCACCGGGCCGGCGCCCGATCTTAGTGGTGGCAATTACGAGCAGTGGTCCCTTCCAGCACAGTCCCAGGATCTGAGCGGTTCTGACTTTGGCGGCTACATGCCGGCAGGTGCGGGGCAAGGGCAGAGTGGGTCTCAAGCATTTCCCGATCCGCTAGCGCACAACGATCCCTTGCAGGCGCAGCAGGAATGGGGCCAACACACGCAGCAAATCGCCGGGCACGGCGATCCCGCTATGGAGCAGGCCTATTATGGCGGTGGCCAGCCCGGTTACGAGAATACGCATACTGGTGCTCTGGAACCGAGTTACCCGCACGAGGAGGGTGAATACGAGGTCGAAGAACGCAGGCGGGGCAGCTGGACCATGCGAATTGCGGGTGCCGTCGTCGTCGCCGTGGGTCTCGGCTTCGGTCTTGCCCAGGGATACAAGCTGGTTGTCGGAAACTCGCCCGATGGCGAAACGCCGCTGATTACGGGAGATAGCAGTCCCTCCAAGACCAAGCCAGCCGATCCTGGCGGCAAGAAATTCGCGCACACCGACAGCAAGGTTATGGGCCGGCTGGGTGACAACTCGAGCGCATCCGACGTGAATGCGAACGGCACGCGCAAGGTCCAGACAGTGGTGGTGGGTCGCGACGGCTCCATCGTTCCACGGGCCGAGCCGCCGCAGCAGACGGGCTCTGTTTCGCCCACCGTATCCGTTCCAGGGATGACAGTTGTTGATGGCTTCGGCGGCCAATTCCGCCGGGCCAATCCGGCTCCATCTAGGGCGCCCGCGGCCTCTGCTGAGCCACCTGCCGCGACAGCTCAGAAGCCGATTGTTGTGAATCCACCGGACTCTACTAAGAAGCCGGTCGTGATCGCGCGTACCACACCGGCAAGGAAGCCGGTCAATATCGCACCGCCTGCTGCGAGTGCACCCAAGAAGCCGGCGCCGCGTCCGGCGGCCGCGACAGGGGGCAATGGCTACGTTGCCGTGCTCGCCTCAGTGCCTGTCTCAAGTACGAGCCGCTTAGCCGCCTTGCAGCGCTTCGCCGACATGCAGCAGAAATACTCCAGCGTGTTGCAGAACAAGACGCCAGATATCCGGGAAGCGAATCTGGGCGCGCGGGGCGCTTACCATCGCTTGCTTATCGGCCCGCCGGGTTCGCGCGCCCAAGCGAGCGCACTGTGCAGCCAGCTCAAGAGTGCCGGCCATAAGGATTGCTGGGTCACGGCATATTGAGCCTATCTTCGCATCTAGAACTGTACCTGCGGGGTCGCGATGCGCAGCGCTCTGATCACCGGTGTGGCCGCAACGGTACTTACGCCGCAGGAAACGGACTTTCTGAGAGACACCCGCCCTGCGGGCCTCATCTTGTTTGCTCGCAATCTAGTTGATCACGCGCAAATCCGCGCACTCGTCGCGGCGGTTCGCGAGGCGGTCGGCACAGATAAGCTTCTCGTCCTCATCGACCAGGAAGGCGGACGCGTGCAGCGGCTGCGCCCGCCGCTTGGCCGTGCGTTGCCGGCGGCGGCGGCCTATGGAAGGCTCTATGCGCGGGATCCCGCTCAGGCAACGGAGGCCGCATTTGCCGTTGCTCGTCTCCTGGCCGAGGATCTGAAGGCGATCAGCATCAACACAGACTGCGCGCCGGTTCTCGATCTCCCCGTGTCCCGCTCGCACGCGGTTATTGGGGACCGCGCTTACGGCACAAGCATTGATCAAGTCGTGAGGCTTGCACGTGCTGTTGCCGAGGGTTTTATGGCCGGAGGCGTGCTTCCGGTGATTAAGCATATTCCCGGACACGGGCGCGCGACCAAAGATAGCCACTTGGCATTGCCAATCGTCACCGAAAGTCGAAAAGAGCTTGCTGCGAGCGACTTTGCGCCGTTCAAGGCCCTCAACACGATGCCGGCGGGCATGACCGCCCACATCATTTATCGTGACATCGATCCAGATGCTCCGGCGAGTACGTCGGCCATTGTGACCCGTGATGTTATCCGCGGGGAGATCGGCTTTGACGGCCTCTTGATGAGCGACGACCTGTCGATGAAAGCGCTGTCAGGTGGTATGCGGCAACGCGCCGAAGCGGTTATCGCCGCTGGCTCCGACATCGTGCTCCACTGCAACGGCGATCTTCGCGAGATGCGATCGGCGGCCGCGGGGGCGCCGGCGTTGCAGGGCCGCGCGCTACAGCGATTCGAGACCGCACTCGGCGTGCTTAACGCGCACCAGCCATGCGATATTGCTGTGGCCGAGGCGCATCTTGCCCGTTTGCTTACGGTAGCAGCGGACAATGCTGAATCAGTGTAAACTCAGTACGATGTAGAGGCAGGATCGATCGCACTCTTTCGATTCGCGACCGATCAGGGCGAGAGCATGAGCGCAGAGCAGGACAACAACTCGCAATCCGCAATCTCGGCATGGGAAGAGCCCGTGCTCGATGCGCCGGCTGATTCGGAGAATGCGCTCGTCGTTGATGTGGCCGGCTACGAGGGCCCGCTCGATCTGTTGTTGGCGCTCGCGCGCACCCAGAAGGTGGATATCGCCAAGATCTCGATTGTGGCGCTTGCAGACCAATACCTCGTCTTTATCGCTGAAGCGCATAAGCTGCGGCTTGAATTGGCGGCCGAGTATTTGGTGATGGCGGCTTGGCTCGCCTTTCTCAAGTCGCGCCTGCTGTTGCCGCGCGAGGATGCGAAGGGCGAGGACGTTAGCGCCGAAGAGATGGCTCGACGGCTGTCATTCCGCTTGAAGCGGCTTGAAGCGATGCGCAACGCGGCCGCCCAGCTTATGACGCGCATGCGCCTTGGCCGAGAGGTGTTTGCGCGCGGTATGCCTGAGGGCACCAAGACCATTCGTAACACGGCCCATACGGCACAGATTTACGACCTGCTGCATGCCTATGCTGATCAGCGCCGCCGCACGATCAAGGTGGGCCACGTGGTCAAGGCGCGCCCCGTTTGGTCCATCAAGGATGCGCGCGACCGGCTGGAGCACCTGATGGGCGACGTTGCCGTCGGCACCGATTGGGTTGAATTCAATCGCTATTTGGAGCGCATTGTCACGACCGCTGAGGATGGCCGGACAGCTCTCGCCAGTTCTTTTGGCGCCACTCTTGAGATGGCGCGCGAGGGCGAGATCGAAATCCGGCAGGAAGCGCCCTTCGCACCTATTTATATGCGTGCGCGCCACTCGCAAGACGAGTGGCAGCGCGTGGTTTAGCGTCACTGAAAACGAACACACGAGAGAAAAGCGCATGGTGCCGCCCCGCCTGATATTAGTGCCGCCGAGCCTTGACCCGAACACTCGCAATGATGAGACCGGAGAGGCATCGGAGCAACCTGCCGTGACGAGCCTACCTGGCAACGTCGCAGCCCTTCCCTTTGCCGATCACCGCGAGAAGCTCAGAATCCTCGAAGCGTTGCTCTTCGCCGCGGCAGATCCGCTCGATGAAAGCAAGCTCAAGAGCCACCTAGCCGAAGACGAGGACATCTCTGCTTTGCTGGACGAGCTGCAAGGCTTCTACGCCGGTCGCGGTGTCAATCTGGTGAAGGTGGGAGGTAAGTGGCACTTCCGCACGGCTGACGATCTCGCATATCTCATGGAGCGCTATGCCGTTGAGGAGCGGCGCCTGTCCAAGGCCGCGCTCGAGACGCTTTCCATCATTGCTTACCATCAGCCGGTGACACGTGCCGAGATCGAGCAAGTCCGCGGCGTGTCGACGTCCGTCGGAACGCTCGATATTCTGCTTCAAACGGGCTGGATCCGCCTGCGTGGCCGCCGCCGTGCTCCGGGGCGGCCCGTGACCTATGGTACCACCGATACTTTCCTCAGCCACTTTGGGCTTGAGAGCATCAAGGATCTGCCAGGTCTTAACGAGCTGCGGGCCTCAGGGCTCCTCGATGGTAATCTGCCGCCTGATTTTACGGTGCCTGAGCCCACCGACGTTGCGGCCCTGATGCCCGACGAGCTTCCACTGGAGGCCACCGAGGACGACGACGAGGGGTTTGAGATGGCCGATGAGATGCTGCCGCCCTTGTCGGATGACGAGGAGCCCGATAAGCCCTGAGGGGGATATAAGACCACCCAAAGGTGCCCGCTGATTTGAAGCCCATGTCATCTAAGACATCGACGCCAAAGCCGGCGTCTGCCAGTGCCGCCCTTGCAACGGGGCGCGCTGCAGTCACGTTTGCTGCGCGACTCACCTTTGATAACGTGGAGCGCAGCTATGGCGAAACCGACGCGCTGGCTGGGTTCAGTCTCGACGTGGCACCAAGCGAAGTTGTTTGTCTTCTGGGCCCGTCAGGCAGCGGCAAGACCACGCTATTGCGTGTGGCATCTGGCATTGAGAAACCCACAGGCGGTCGCGTCCTGATTAATGATCGCGAAGTCGCCGGCCCTAACTGTTTCGTGCCGCCGGAAGATCGCGGCATCGGCCTCATGTTTCAGGAATTCGCACTGTTCCCGCACCTCACCATTCTGCACAACGTCGCATTTGGACTGAAGGGGCTGCGGCGAGAGGAAGCACGGCGCGAGGCACTGGTCGCCCTCCAGCGCGTTGGTCTTAAAGATTTTGCCGACAAATATCCGCATATTCTGTCGGGCGGTCAGCAGCAGCGGGTAGCGCTTGCTCGCGCACTCGTGCCGCGTCCCGCCGTCATGCTCATGGACGAACCGTTCTCCGGCCTCGATGTGCAGTTGCGCGAGGCGATGCAGGAGGAGACGCTTGGGATACTACGCGAGACACGCGCGACCTCCCTTATCGTCACGCATCATCCCGAGGAGGCCATGCGCATCGGCGACCGAATCGCGGTGATGCGCGAAGGAAAGCTCGTGCAGGCCGGCAGCGCTGAGGACCTTTACCATAACCCCGCCGACCTCTTCATTGCGCGCCTCTTCTCCGAAATCAATGAGATTACCTATACCGTCTCCAACGGACACATCGAGTGTCCCATTGGCGAGTTGCCTGCGCCCGACCTTGACGATGGCGTAGATGCCATCGTTTGCATTCGCGAGCGCGGGATCACTCTGGCGCGTAACGGGAGCGGCCTTGCCGGCCGCGTGCTGGACGTAAAGTTCCTCGGCGACGTTGCACGCCTGGAAATCGGTGTTGACGGCTTCGACAAGCCGCTGAAGGTTCGGGTACGTGAAATGGACGGCTGGGCTCGTGGGGCAGAAGTGAGCGTCGCGATCGATCCCGCGCGCGTTCTGGTATTTCCGCGCGAAAGCCAAGAAAGTGAAGATTCCGTGGTGAGTTAAGCGTATGCTCTCCCGATCCTCGACTTGCGGGGGCCATCGCTTTCTGCGATATTTTCAAGCAGATTTGCAAAGTATGTGAGGAGCGAAAGATTAATGGGTTTGAGCGCATGGCATTTGCTCATCCTCGCGCTTGTCGC
>JAUWCP010000298.1 GCA_030609245.1 Hyphomicrobium sp. | reverse complement strand
GGTCTCCCGTGCCCTCGTTTCGTATGGTGAATTGCTGAGAGGCACTCGTGCCAATGCCTTCCCCACCGAAGTCGTAGCTATGCACGTTGTTTGGCTGTCCGGGCAGTTCCACGTCGATGTCCGGCGTGGTCCCCGTGCCGCTGAGGCTGATCTGGTAACTGCCCTCGTCCGCGTCATCACTCACTAGCGTGAGCGTGTCGGAATAGTCTGTGGCCGCTGTAGGCGAAAACGTCACGGAAAACGTTCTTGTACCACCCGGAGCGATGCTCCAGTCGTCGCCGCTGCCGCTTCCGTTGACCGGGTTGATGGTAAACGGCGCACCCAGGCCCGACGCCTGTGTGACTGTTAAAGTCGCAGCCCCTTCGTTACGCACCGTAAACGTCTGGCTGACGCTTTGGCCCACTCGCACCTCATCGAAGCTGTAGCTGTGGACGTTGTCAGGTTGGCCGGGCAGTTCCACGTCGATGTCCGGTGCGGTTCCAGTACCGCTAAAGCTGATCTGGTAGCTTCCTTCGTCCTTATCGTTGTTCACCAACGTCAGTGTGTCTGAATAGGACGTGACAGAGGTCGGCGAAAACGTTACGGCAAACGTTCTTGTGCCGCTCGGAGCGATCGTCCAGTCGTCACCGCTGCCGCTCCCGTTGACGCAGCGATTTTCAGGCTGCTGTTGATTAGTCTTTTCTCCCGGGCCATTCTGGCCGTTCAGTCGCCATTGTCTTTCTTGGGGCCGCAGTTGGTCTAGTTTATTGTGGCACCGCATGGCTCTCCGTGCTGCCGCAAGCTGCTTTTTGGGCGGATGGCAGAAGACTACGGCGGCCCATTATCTATTGAACAAAACGACGATCACGCGGAGGGCCGCTTGGACTGCGGAGGGCCGCTTGGACTGTCGATAAGCAGCCCCTTGCTAGATAGTGCCATATTTGATTATACTAACCGGAAGGAAAGGGCCACCGGTCCTTGGGCAAAAAGACGGTCGAACAATGCCAGGAGGGCTAGTCATGGCGCATTTCGATTCGGAGAGCCAACAGGTTGTCGGAGAACACGGCGCGCTCGAGGTGCCGGAAGGTGACGAGATCATCGCCAAGCTAATGATGCTTATCGAGGGCGAGTGCGAGGGGCTGGGGCCGAAGAAAGCGGCTGAGAAGTATGGCTTCAGTAAGCAGCGATACTTTCAACTGCGTACCGCATTGGCCCAGAGTGGGTCCGGTGCATTGCTGTCGAAAAAACGCGGGCCGAAAACCAATTACCGAAGGACCGACGAGGTTGTCAGGCAGATCATCCGGTATCGCTTTCTCGATCCGTACTGTTCACCCGAGGTGATCACGCAAAAGTTGATCCAGAATGGTTTCACGATCAGCCAGCGGAGCGTGCTACGCGTGATCGAAGACTTCGGGCTTCAAAAAAAAACTCTACAAGTATCGGCCAAAGACAGACGAAGACGAGCGCGTTGAAACGCAGCGAACAAAGAAACGAACCCGTCAGGAGCGGTCGGATCCACGGAGCATCGAACGCGGCGTTCGGCAATTGTTGTCCGACAAGGTGTCGGGGAATCTCGTCGGCCTTTGGCTGTTGCTGCCGGAGCATTTACGGCTGGGCACCTGGGATTTGCTCTGCGGCTGGACCGGCCAGATGCCCGAGCGTGTCGAGCCGCGGCTGGCGATGCAGCTTGTCCATGAAGCGGCGCTGTGCGTGACCGGGATTCGTGAGCAGCGGGCGCTCAGTCAGCGAGGATTTGAGTTGGCCGGCGGCTTGCCTTTTGTCGCCAGCGATACGGCCGTTCATCAATTGCTGGATTCGCACACGGTTCGCCAATCACAGGAATTGCAGGTTGCCCTGGGGCGCATTCGTCAAGTCAACAGCGATTTCAAAGGACGGCTGTTGGCGATCGATCCGCACCGTACGCAAAGCTTCAGCAAGAGGCAGATGCGACGCTTTCGCTCGGACTCAACATCGAAGCCGAGGAAGGTATCGCAGACATTCTTCGCGCTCGATGCCGACACGCACCAGCCCGTTTGTTTTACGATCGCCACTGCGGCCAAGACCGCCAACAGCGCAGGCATCGAACTGCTGGACCTGTCGTCCAAAATCCTTCAGACAAGGCAGAACGAAACGCTGGTCTTGGCCGACTCGGAACACTACTCGTTCGAGTTGTTCGAGCATGTCGTTGACCGAACGCCGTTTGACCTGCTTGTGCCGATGGTCATGCTCCCACCACTGCGCAAGCAACTCAAGGCAATTCCGCCAGAACAATTCACCAGGCACTGGGCGGGTTTTGCGACGACGAAGCTACCATACAAGTTCGCACGCGGCCATGCAGGATCGCTCTGGCAGATTGCCCAGCGATTCGGTGAAGAGCCGAGTGATTACCGCTTCGGTGCTTTCATCTCAACGACCGATCGCGATGAAGTCGGCGCGTTAAGCGGCGATTTCCCCAAGCGATGGCACATCGAAGAGTTTTTCAATGCCCATCAGGCATTGGGCTGGAATCGCGCCGGGACGATGAATCTGAACATTCGATACGGACAAATGACGATGTCACTCTTGGCTCAGGCCCTGATCGCCGGCGTTCGCAAACGACTTGGCGAACCGGCATGTGCCTGGGATTCCGCCCATTTGGCGAAATCAATCTTCTCCGGTCTGGAAGGTGACATCCGCGTGTGCGACGATACGATCGTGGTCACGTACTACAACGCGCCAAACGTCGAGCAATTGCGTCAACACTATGAAGGTCTCCCGGAAAGGCTCCAACAAGAAGGCATCGATCCGCACATTCCATGGCTATTCAACTTCCAACTTGACTTCCGGTTCAAATGACCCGCCCGGTTCAAATGACCCGCCCATCTCGGATCCCCGCCAAAAGGTCCAATAAATACGGGCCTGA
>JAUWCP010000061.1 GCA_030609245.1 Hyphomicrobium sp. | reverse complement strand
TGGCAGTGTAGCTTGACCAATTATAGGTGAATCCCACCATGGCCGCTGCGGCAAGACTAATATTGTAGTTTGATTCATTGGCGGTTGTGGTGAAACCACCTCCCGGCACACAGGGTGCGACACTAACGCAGATGACCTCCGACGACGTGTGGTTGCGGTGGAGCCGATTTACGGAAAAGCCGAGCCCAGCGCCACGATCGGGGCGAAGGGACTTACCGGCGAGGAAATCGTAGTAGCCGTTGATAAGAAGCGGGACGGAATTCATCTCCGTTTTGTCGGAAACCCTCACTAAGCGATCGGCACCACTGGTGTCAGTGTAAAGCTGGCTTCCGTTATATGTGACATCGCCAAGGGAGCGCAGATCGACAGTAAAGTCGGTGCGAAAATGCGGGCCCCATATGTAGCCAATGCCCCCAGTAGCCGTGAACATCGCATCGTAATTCGTACTGAGCCAGTTTGCATCGAAGCCGAACGGTCCGGAGGTTGCGGGGGGAGGGCCTATGCCGAAGGGAGCGCCAGTTGCGGATACGCTGGGATCTCCGCCCATGCCGGCGCCGACGTCGATGCGGAAATACCATTGGGCGTCGTAGACAGGAACCGGAACGGGGGCCGGAACCGGTGTCGCGACACTGTAAGGATTGATACCACTACCATATCCCCAATCGCCGCCAGCCCATGCAGGCGCGACTAATCCGGCGTTGAGTGTGAGAGCAAGTGCTAAGCTCGAAAGCATGCGTCTCATGTATCAATCCCTCGATTGGAAGCGGGCGACGCTAAGCCTCACCCGATCGTTCCATGTCTGCGTCGGCAGCCCGCCTTGATGGGGGACACCAGCCGCTGCCCACTAGGAGGCTTCGACCGATACGCGTCTGCCAGACGCTTAAGCGAACCAGAGAATCGAACTGGAAAACACGAGAGCCGCGATAAACGCTCGGCGGCTTGGGTCGTCGCGCCGCGAATTTGCGCGGCATGGGAATGCGAACCCGCAATGTTCTTATACTGACTATCAGTCATAAGACTTAAGGGAGCCTTAACTGCCGTCTCAACGCGGCACAGACAGGCGGCGATGCTGGCCGGTTAACATTGTGTTAAGAGCACGCAAGCCGTGTGCGGCCTTCGCGACGCAATGGCATCGTCCACAAAGATGGAATTGGACCGCACGTTCTTCGTCAAGCGGCGGCAGCAGCCCTGACGGCATCGACAATGTCGCCGACGACCGATGAGACCAGCCCCTCATCGTCACCTTCGCCCATGACGCGAATGACGGGCTCGGTGCCAGAAGGGCGAATGACAAGGCGGCCGGCTTGACCGAGTTTGGCCTTGCCCGAATCGATAGCGCGCACGACACGGGCGTCCTCAAGCGGCTGGCCGTTAGCGTAACGCACGTTCCGCAAGATCTGTGGTAGGGGCACGAACCGGTTCGTGACTTCGCTCACGGGTTTGCCAGTCGAGACCACGACGGCGAGGATTTGTAGAGCGGTAACAAGCCCGTCGCCCGTGGTGACGAAGTCGGACAGCACGATATGGCCTGACTGCTCGCCGCCAACATTATAGCCGTGCTTGCGCATGTGCTCGACGACATAGCGGTCGCCGACGGGCGTGCGCGTGAGCGTGAGCCCAAAGCTCTTCAAGTAGCGCTCAAGGCCAAGGTTGCTCATCACGGTGGCGACCACGCCGCCAGCCGCAAGCTTGCCGCGCCGGTGCCAAGTCTCGGCAATCACGGCCATGAGCTGATCGCCATCGACGATCTCGCCCTGCTCGTTGATGATCACGACGCGGTCGGCGTCACCGTCAAGCGCTATTCCGATGTCGGCGCGAACCTCGCGTACCTTCTCTATGAGCGCGTCCAGTGCTGTCGTCCCGCACTTGTGGTTGATGTTTCGACCGTTGGGATCGATGCCAATCTTGATGACCTCGGCGCCAAGCTCCCATAGCGCTTCGGGAGCGACCTTGTAGCCCGCCCCGTTGGCGCAATCGATAACGATCCTAAGACCGTCGAGCCGTAAATTCTTGGGCAGTGTGCGCTTGGCAAACTCAATGTAGCGTTCTTGCGCACTCTCAATGCGCGTCGCATGGCCGATGGCATCTGGTCCAGCGAGGAGCTCGATCGGGTCGGCGTCGATCAGCTCCTCGATCCGACTTTCCGTTTCGTCGGAGAGTTTGTAGCCGTCGGGATCAAACAGCTTGATGCCGTTGTCGGCGTAAGGATTGTGGGAAGCCGAGATCATGACGCCCAGGTCGGCGCGCAACGATCGGGTGAGCATGGCAACGGCCGGGGCCGGCATCGGACCTAACAGGAATACGTCCATGCCGACCGCAGTGAAGCCCGACATGAGCGCGGCTTCGAGCATGTAGCCAGACAGGCGCGTGTCTTTGCCAATGACGACGCGATGACGATGTGCGCCGTTCTGGAAAATCTTGCCGGCGGCCATGCCGACCTTGAGCGCCACCTCCGACGTCATCGGATGGCGGTTGGCAAGACCACGTATCCCGTCAGTTCCGAAATATCGGCGCGACATGCGTCCCCTCGTAAATCGATCCTGTGTAGCCGGGGATGGTACTTATGCTGCCCGGCCTTGTGGTTCTATGATGGTAAATTCCCTCAGGCCACTTTTGCAGCCTGAAGGGGCCTTCCAGAAGTAAAAAGGTATGTTGGAACCTTACATCACGGCCCCTAACAAAGGTGAAAACCTTGGCAATAAGGTGTGCGTGCGGGACTTTTCCAACGATTAGCCTAGGACCTTGTCCGGTCCCCTGAGGACGGCCTCCCACACGGCCAGAGCCTGGCGGGTCGCCGCCGCGTCATGCACGCGAACGATCTGGACACCCTGGGCGGCTCCCGCCAGGGCCGCCGCCAGCGAGCCTGGGACCCTATCCTTCGGGTTTGGGACATCGCAGATGCAATCGATGAGCTTTTTGCGCGAAGCGCCGATCAGAACCGGAACCCCCAGCGCGTGATAGAGCGACAGCGCCGACATCACAGCAACGTTGTGATGCAGGTGCTTGCCGAACCCGATTCCGGGATCGGCCACGAGCTTAGATCTAGGGATGCCAACCGCTTCGCAGGCCGCGATGCGCTTTTCCAGGAAGTCGAACACGTCGAGCACCACATCGGCGTATTGCGGGTCGTCATTCATCGTCTTGGGATCGCCCTGCGCGTGCATCAGGATGACAGGCAAGCCCGTCTCAGCAGCGACTGCGAGGGATTGGGGATCGTAAGTCAGAGCGGAAACGTCATTGAGGATATCTGCACCTGCGGCCGCAGCGCGGCGCATCACTTCCGCCTTGCGCGTATCGATGGAAATAAGCGTCTCCGTTTTGGCCCGCAGTCCTTCGATCACGGGGATGACGCGCGCAAGCTCTTCCTCAAGCGATACAGGATCGGCCCCGGGGCGTGTCGACTCGCCGCCGATATCGAGAATGTCGGCGCCTTCCTCCGCAAGCCGCAAGCCGTGATCGATCGCATCTTGGGCAGAGGCCAACATTCCACCGTCGGAGAAGCTATCAGGGGTAACGTTGACGATGCCCATAATGCGCGGGCGATCGAGTGCCAAACCGGCAAGGCGCGCGCGTGGTGCACGGATCGCTTCGAGGAGATCAGAGGCAGCAAGTGTATACCGGCCCCAATCGCGCTCGAACGCATCTCCAAGCGCTATGATACGCCGGGTGGCGGTCTTGCCCTCGCGCTCGATAATTTCCACCGCTGCAAAGCGCAGAGGCTGGCCCGCGAGCGGCAACCCGCCCCATGCTTGTTCGCCCTCCTCCAAAGGCGCGGGGAATAGGCCCACCGGGCGGATGTAGATTGAGCGCTGCATGCCCCCGGTCTCCCTAAATAAAAGGCTACGGCCGCGAAATATCCCGCGGCCGCACCTTATAAAACGTTCATCACCGCCGAAGAATGGCGCAAGTCGTGCTCATCACGATTGCGGTTGGGGCTCCATGCCGCCGGTGTCTGGCTCGTCGCGCGGGCGCACACGGCTACCCGTGGAGGGAACCGCCGAGCTGACCGTTTCAGCCGATCCCTCGTCATCCGGCGTGCGCATGATCTTCTCGCCGCGCAACAAGGCCTTCACCTCTTCGCCATTGATGGTCTCGAACTCCATAAGCGCCTGCGTGATCGCTTCGAGCTCGGTGCGGTGCGCGGTCAAGACCACGCGCGCCTTCTCCTCGCCCTCGGTGACGATGCGGCGAATCTCATGGTCGATGAGCTTTGCTGTGTCTTCCGACATGTTCTGGCGCTGCGTAATGGCATGGCCGAGGAAGATCTCTTGCTGGTTCTCATTGTAACGCAAGGGGCCAAGCTTCTCGCTCATGCCCCATTCGGTGACCATGCTCCTAGCAAGTTCCGTTGCCTGCGTGATGTCGCTAGATGCCCCGGTGTTGAGGTGGTCCTTGCCATAGATGAGCTGCTCGGCGATGCGGCCGCCGAAGGACATCGCGATGCGCGCCTCACACCACTGCTTGGAATAGCTGAGCTTGTCGCGCTCGGGCAGGTTCATGGTGATGCCCAGCGCACGGCCGCGCGGGATGATCGTGACCTTATGGAGAGGATCGCCGCCGGGGACCTTGACACTGACAAGCGCGTGCCCGGCCTCGTGGTAAGCGGTGGCAAGCTTCTCCTCCTCGGTCATGACCATGGAGCGCCGCTCAGCGCCCATCATGACCTTGTCCTTGGCATCCTCGAACTCGCTTTGCGTCACGAGCCGCCTGTTGCGGCGCGCGGCCAACAATGCAGCCTCGTTGACGAGGTTGGCCAAGTCGGCACCGGAGAAGCCGGGCGTGCCGCGCGCAATGACCTTGGGGTCGACATCGGGCGCAATGGGAACCTTGCGCATGTGCACGCGCAGGATCTTTTCGCGGCCCGCAATATCCGGGTTGGGCACTGTTATTTGGCGGTCAAAGCGGCCGGGACGCAGAAGCGCAGGGTCCAACACATCAGGACGGTTGGTGGCCGCAATGAGAATAACGCCTTCGTTGGCCTCAAAGCCATCCATCTCGACGAGGAGTTGATTGAGCGTCTGTTCGCGCTCGTCGTTGCCGCCGCCGAGGCCCGCGCCACGATGGCGGCCAACAGCATCAATTTCGTCAATGAAGATGATGCAAGGTGCGTTCTTCTTTGCCTGCTCGAACATGTCGCGCACGCGCGATGCGCCAACGCCCACGAACATCTCCACGAAGTCAGAACCTGAGATCGTGAAGAAGGGCACGTTGGCTTCGCCCGCAATAGCACGCGCAAGCAGCGTTTTCCCGGTACCGGGCGGGCCAACGAGCAGCGCACCGCGCGGGATGCGCCCACCCAGGCGCTGGAATTTCTGTGGATCACGCAGGAACTCGACGATCTCCTGCAGCTCGTCCTTGGCCTCATCGACGCCAGCCACATCGTCAAACGTCACGCGCCCCTGGCGCTCAGTGAGTAGCTTGGCCTTGGACTTACCAAAGCCCATGGCGCGGCCCGAGCCTGACTGCATCTGACGCATGAAGAAGATCCACACCGCAATTAGGAGCAGCATGGGGAACCAGCTGAGCAGCATGCTCATGATCGAGGGCACGTCCTCATCTGAGGGACGCGCACGGAAATTAATGTCCTTCTTTTGCAGGCGCTCGACCAGCGTGGGATCTTGCGGAGCATAAGTGGAAAACGCAGCGGCGCCATCACGCATCGTGCCTTGAATGCGGCTGCCCGCAAGCGTCACCTCAGCGACCTTGCCCTCGTCGACCGCATGCAAAAATTCTGAGTAGGTGATTTCTTTGCCGCGCTGGCTCTGGGCGGGATTATTGAAAAGGTTAAAGAGCGCAGCCAGCAGAACCAGGATCGCAACCCAGATTGCAAGCTTTTGGAAGTTTGAGTTCATTGCGTTCCTTATACAGCCCGCGGGCGCACCAAGATACCCGAATGCAGGATCGATCCGGACGTCGCCTCCGCGAGCATCGTTAACATAAGTATCACCCCGTTCCTTGCCAAGTTACAGGGTTGAACCTCCCAAATTGCTTAACGGCCCTAAATCTGCCGCTGACCGACAGCCGCAGCCAAGGCCGCACCGCGGCACCTGCCGATCCTGAGATGCCTTACCAGAGGAATTCCGCCGAGCACAACCGCTGTCCTTGGGGACCATAGCCCGCAAACGGGTGCGGCGGCTGAAATAGCTGGGGAACGGCAAACAGCTCCTCCCCTTGCCAAAAAGACGGTAGCGTTGCCGCGGCTCGGGCTGGCGGAAGCTCCTGGCCACCTTCAAGTTGCTTGCGCAGCTGCGCAAAACAGTTAGCACCCAGCACGCGAACGATAAGCGGGTGAAGCACCTCCGGCGAAGCCCATACCTGGAACCGCCGGTCCCACGTGGCAAAGTGCCCCGGTGGCAAAGCCAACTCTGGCAAAGCAGCGCGGCCCGGCTCGCGAACGACACAGATCTTGTCGCCACGCCGAAAGACAATGCAGCCCCCGAGCGTGGCCCCCTCAAAGCCTGGCTGCGCAAGACGATCGACCAACGCTTCGAGCTTGGCAAGGCGAGCAACCTCTTCTTGGCCGCCGAACGAAGAGACCAATCGCGCGAGAAGACGCAGACGCAATTCCTCAGCCGCGGCGAAGAAAGCTTGCGCGTCGAAATCGGCAAACGCACCGTCGTGCACATCGAGGTTTGATTCGGATTGAAGCTTGACGGCTGCCGCATCGAGCGCGGCACGCGCGCGCTCTAAACGCTGAGCACTGAGCGCAATTTTTTCGTTCGTTAAACCGAGCCGCTCCAGCGCGCCACGCGCCTTGCGCACACGCACGCGCTCAAACTGGTCCTGCTCGTTGCTCGGGTCTTCAATCCATTCAAGACCGTGAGATTTGAGTGTCGCAGTGAGGCGTGCGCCGGGAAGTCCCAAGAACGGACGGACCAACTTACAGTCCGCCTCGCGGCCGAGACGTCGCGCGATCGACATGCCGGTTAAACCATCAAGGCCGCTGCCGCGCGCAAGCCGCATGAGAAATGTCTCGGCCTGATCGTCTTGCGTGTGAGCCGTTACGATGGCCACGGGACCGGCATCGCGCAAGCGCCGACCCAATTCCGCCAAAAGGTGATAACGCGCTTCGCGTGCCGCATCCTGAATCCCGGCTTCGGGCTTTTCGCCTACCCAAACCAGAGTCTCGTGCGCAAGCCCAAGAGCGCGCGCTTCATTCGCCACCCATTGCGCTTCGCTGCCCGACTCCGGCCGCAGACCGTGATCAACCGTTGCAACAATGATCGTGCGCTGTGTGCGCTCGTTCAGGCGCGACCAGCCAGCGACGAGATGCATCATCGCTAAGCTGTCCGCGCCGCCCGACACGGCAAGGATGAGAACACGGAAAGGCTGGAGCACCGCCAGCCGCGCGTTACGCTCGGCATCGCTGATGGGCTCTGCTGCGATCACCGTGCCGCCAGTGTCGTCGTCAGGGACAGCCGACGCGTTGGCGCTCCGACTTGGCGCGCATTTTGACGTTCTGCGGCGCATTGGGAAATTTCGTGTTGAGCTCTGCATAAGAGGAGCAGGCGGCATCCTTTTGCCCGAGCCGGTCCAGCGACAAGGCAAGCTTCAACAAGCTGTCAGGAGCGCGAGCGTTTCCAGAGTAGCTTTGGTATCCCTTTAGGAAGGCACCGGCCGCAGCCTTGTATTTACCGCGCACGAAGTACGCCTCGCCCAGCCAGTACTGTGCATTGCCGGCAAGTGAATCGTTGGGATAACGACTGAGAAAGTCCTCGAAAGCGGACTGGGCCGCACCATAGTCCCGCTGCATCAGGTAGCCGTAGGCCGTCTCATAGAGCTGCTTGGGATTTCCAGACTGGTTCAGACCTGCTTGCAGATCGGGGCTGGCTGGCGGAAGAGCGGCGACTGAATCAGAAAACACGTTCTGCTCTTCAATGAGACCGCCAATGGCGTCATCCGAGCCAGCCGTAACCGTGGTGGAACCGAAACTTGGAATATTGGCCGGTTGGGCCTGCCCGTATCCTGCATCGGGGGCGCCGCCGGCATCGCTGCGGCGCGGTTGCGCACCTAAAGCGCGCACCTGATCGGCGATTTGCTCGATCTGTGCGGTGAGCGCACGGATCTGCGTCTCAAGCGCGTCGATGCGCCCGCTTTCGGCGCCGCCATAATAGCTTGAAGCACTATTGCGTGCCGCAGGTGCAGACGATGCGCCAGGTCGCGCCAAAGACTGAAGCGTCCCAACGACAACTTGCATGTCGACGAGTTGTTCCTCGAGCTGCTCCACACGTTTGCTTAGACCGGCATCATCACCGGCTCGCGACACCGACTGCGCGGCTGGGGCGCCCTGTTGCAATGGCGTTTGCGCACTGGGCTGTCCCTGCTGAGGCTGCACTTGCGCCAACTGCCAGCCGCGCTCAGCATCGTTCGCCCCCGGCTCGGCACGCGCAGGGGCCGTCAACACGAGGAGCGAAGTGATAAGAGCGCCTATGAACATGGGGCCAGAGTGCTGATGCATGTGCGAAGAATTTCCAATCCGAAGGTGGCTATAGAAGGAATGTGTCCATTGTATCGAGCACGGTTTAGAACTCGAGAATTTGTGCCGCTTAGAACCACGGCGCCCAGCCAATCACGGTGCAGACTGGGAGAAGCTTTTCAACGTTTTGATATTAACCCGCCGGTTGTCAACGTGGTAGGACCACCCTTTCCGGCACACCCGTCGCGCTAACTGGTCGCGCGGGCCCCACGATTTGCTTCTCTTCACTACTATTAGAGGCGTTCGGGGCGGCGCTGAGGCCCAGCCGCTTATGCGTTCCGCCGACAAAGACAATGGTCACGGCACGGCGGTTTTGCGCGCGACACTCGGCTGCCGCGCAGACAGCCACGCGCCGCGTGCGCCCGCGCGCCAAGATCTCCAGGCGGTACGCCGCCACGCCCTCCTCCACGAGACGCTGGCGCACAGCCTCGGCGCGCTGAGCCGACAGGATCACGTTTTGCTCATCGGTGCCCGGCTCGTCCGCATGCCCCTCGATCGTGGCTTCGACGCCGCGGTTCAGGTTCAGCCATTGCGCCTGGGCGACCAACGCGAAGCGGGCCTTGCTCCCTAGTGCGGCGCTTCCGGAACTGAAGAAGACGCGATCACCGGCTTGCGCGCGCAGCTTTGTTTGAATGGCAGCGCTGCGCCGCATCTCGCGGTCCCATTTCGGACCTGGAGCGATCACGCGTGCGGGCGTGGCGGAATCAGGGGCAGGCAGCGGCACAGCAGGCACATTCGGCGATACAGGCGGTGCACTCAAAGCCGGTTGCTTAACGCCGGGATAGAGGTCGCCGAGTTGGCGGCGCGCACGATCGGCGGCTGGCGTTTGGGGATAACGGGCGATGAGGCTCTCGAACGTTCTTCGGGCCCATGCGCCCCGCCCGGCCTGGAGCTTCTCCATACCGTCGAGGTACAGCTCCTCGGCGCGTTCGCGCGGGCCGTAGGTGCCGTAACCGCCCGCAACCTTAACTGGATGCACCTCCCCTGCATTGGCAGGAGCAATGGGCGCCAGGAGCATTGTGGCAGCACCTACGACCACCACACACTGCCTTGTGACCCTGCTCGATCCGCGCAGGAGTCGATTCATCGCGTGCCCTCAGTACGCAAACTTACTAAATTGAGCACAATTCATGGCCATCCATTGAGGCCAAAGTGTGCCTGGAGACTGGTGCAAACGGCTAGAGCCTGATCGTTTCACTTGGAAGCGCTTGAGTCGCGTCCAAGTGAAACGTGAATCAGTCTCTACACTTTTGATTTAGAGCAAGATTCACGTTCTTGTTAGAGACCTCCCGGGCGAAGGCTGAGCGAATCCATCAAGAACGATCTTGCTCTAAGGGGCGCAGCTGTTCCTGCGCAAACAGGCGAGACTGGCGCACGCGGCCTAGTTGCCAGATGCGATTGGGCCTGGCCGGCTATTCAGCACGGTCTGAGCGCGCCGATTCTGGGACCAACAGGAAATATCGTTGCATACGGCGACGGGACGCTCTTTGCCGTAGGAGATCGTGCGAATCCGGGACCCGTTCACACCAGTCCTGGCCAAGAAATTACGAACGGTGGTCGCGCGGCGTGCACCCAGCGCAATGTTGTACTCCCGGGTCCCGCGCTCATCGGCGTGGCCCTCGATCGTGATCGTGAACTGCGGGTATTGCGCCAACCAGCGGGCCTGTTTTTGTAAAGTGGTTGAAGCTTCTGGCGTCAGATCGCTGCTGTCCGTGGTGAAATAGACGATGTCGCCAATATTGACGCTGAAATCGCGCTGTGTGCCCGGCCTCACCGAGGCATCGCGCCCCGTAAGCGCGGATTCCGGCTTGGCGTTCTGATTGGCACAAGCTGCAACCGCAAAGCAGGCAACAACAATCGCGAGCAATCGCACCGTGCGGTCAGGCCAGGCTGAATTAGCCATCATCTATCCCTTCGTCGCCTCGCTACTCGACACCGGCGCAGGGCGACAGTTCCATGTCAAAAGCGGAGTTAGCCGATCGTTCGTACAAAAATATGGCCAATTTCCAGGGCCCTAGAAGCTCAGCAGGCCCTTCGCGCGCCGTTCATTGCGGCCCCCGCAAGGCGCTAATCGTCAATCACCTGGTTCCGCGCCGCCAACTCGCTGTCTGTCCTTACGGGAGAATCAGGGTTACAGGCCAGCAACCGGCCAACAATGTCCCCAAAAACATCAAGACCGAAATGTGACGCTGGAAGCATCAACATCTCGGTCTCGAAACTGGCCTCCCGTGCACAAGGCTACGGGAGGATAAGGATTGTATATGTCGCGCTTAGCGAGACTATTGAATGTCAGCAGCTGCTGGCAAATCAACGCCAAGCTTCAACGGCACGGGCTCTTCACGACGGCAAGCGCCCAGAGCAACAGCCGCAACGACGAC
>JAUWCP010000172.1 GCA_030609245.1 Hyphomicrobium sp. | reverse complement strand
GCAAAAAACTCGTTCGGCACGTACCTATTAGTAGCCACGCTATCAGCGCTTGCGGCCTTCGCGGCGGTATACGTCACGATAGGCCGGCCTGACAATGAAAGACCTGCGGCCAAGAGTGGCGAAAAGGTTAAGTCTGGTAAGGCCCGCAGCAGAAACAACCCTCTTTCCACCGGCGCAATGACGACCTTTGTCTTCAAGACGGCGCCTCAGCCACTGGCGAACATCTCCTTTCTCGACGCCGAGGGGGAGCCGGCTAGCCTCAAGGATTGGCACGGCAAGGTCGTTCTGCTGAACCTGTGGGCAACGTGGTGCGGGCCATGCCGCGAGGAGATGCCCATGCTCGACAGGCTGCAAAAAGAACTCGGTTCGGACAACTTCGAGGTTGTTGCGCTCGCTGTGGACAAAGCGGGCTTAGAAGGCGCCGGTAAGTTCTTTCAAAACATAAATGTCGAGAATCTGCGGATTTTCGCCGATCCAACCGCCCGCGCTGGCACAAAACTCCGAGCAGTCGGAATGCCAACGACGATCCTCATCGATGCCCAAGGGCGCGAGATCGGTCGCTTGGTTGGACCGGCGGATTGGGAAAGCGGCGATGCTAAGCGACTGATCGCAGCATCGCTTAAGCCGAGCGACACGCCCGCTCGCTAGAATAGGTAATAGGCAGCCGCGGCACCGGCGAAGACGAAAGCCGCGCAGAACAGAACCGCACGGAGGCGCATATATCGATTTGATTTCTCGACCCTAGCCTGTAGGGCCGACAGCTCCGCGAGCTTCTTGTCGATCGATTCAAACGACTTGTAAGTGAGGCCAACAAAGGTGCTCTTCTTACCCTCGATCGCATCGAGACGCGCTTTAAGATCCCGGAAGGCTTTTTGACTCTCCGTGAACTTATAGTCGCGCGAATTCCTCAAACTCTCCTCGAAGGACTCAAAGCGGCGCACGCGAGCGACCTCTTCGGCCAGCTCATCCGCAGAGCGTTGAGCTTTCTCTGCTTCCCGCTCCAAGAGCGCAATCGCGCCCTCGACCCTGTCCAACCGCACCGCGGTCTCGGCGACGAAACCGTCACGACCCAGCCAAGGTCCGTGCGTCACCACCGCCACTTGCTCAGCACCTTTAGACATGACGTACACATCCCTATACGGTCGTTGCCAGATCCGTTACGGGAGAATTTGAACGACGGAGATTAACACCGCGTTTGCAAGTCGTCCGAGAACCACCTATTGCGTGCCACGATTGACACCCCAGACAGCGCACGCGACAAGGCAAACGTAAGCACAACCACACTGAGGCCCCCGAAAAATGTCAGCTGCTATCACCCCCGCCGAGCTCCAAAACGCAATTGATGACATGTGGGAGGAGCGCCAAAACATTACCGTTGGCACAACGGGCGTAGTACGCGACACGGTTGGGACAGTCCTCAACCTTTTGGATAGGGGTGAGGTTCGCGTTGCGGAGAAGACCGCTGACGGCTGGACCGTCAATCAATGGGCAAAAAAGGCCGTACTCCTCTCATTCCGTTTAAACGACGTTGCGGCCATTTCAGGCGCACCGGGCGGCGCTTCGTGGTGGGATAAGGTGCCCTCCAAATACGCCGGCATGACGCCAGAGGACTTCCGGCAGGCCGGTTTTCGCGCCGTGCCGGGCTCGATCGTGCGCCACTCAGCCTACATCGCGCCGGGCGTGGTGTTGCTGCCCTCCTTCGTCAATCTCGGCGCCTACGTTGATGAAGGCACAATGGTGGACACCTGGGCAACGGTAGGAAGCTGCGCGCAGATCGGCAAAAACTGTCATCTGTCCGGTGGCGCAGGAATCGGCGGTGTTCTGGAGCCGCTGCAAGCCGGTCCTGTCATCATCGAAGACAACTGCTTCATTGGCGCACGCGCCGAGGTGGCCGAAGGCGTTATTGTCGAGGAAGGCTCAGTGCTGTCGATGGGCGTCTATATCGGTGCTTCAACGAAAATTGTCGACCGCGCCACAGGTGAAGTGCACTACGGCAGAGTGCCCGCTTACTCGGTCGTTGTGTCGGGCACGATGCCCGGCAAACCGCTCCCCAACGGCGAGCCCGGCCCCAACCTTTATTGCGCCGTCATCGTCAAGCGTGTGGATGCAAAAACGCGCTCCAAGACGGCCATCAACGAACTCTTGCGCCATTGAGAGTGGAGGGCGGAACATGCCGTACCGCACGCTCAATCCCGACAAGATCATCGAGACCGCCGAGACGCTTCAACGTCGCATCAGCGAGCGCTATCTCGACTATTGCTCCGAGATGCTTTCGCTCTGCGCCAAGACCGCAGCACTTTATCCACAAGCCACCAAGGATTCCCTGGTCGACAGCGTGGTGAGCGAACTCGAGCAGCTGACCGCGAACCTTTCGGGTAAGATCTGGCAGAAGATCACCATCGTGCAGAACATGACCCGGATGGATCCACTCCGATCAAGCAAACAGAACACGCCATGAAGAACGCCGCACTTGAGCCCGCCAGTCTGGCGCAAGCTTTGATCCGCTGCCCGAGCGTCACGCCGGCCGAAGCCGGTGCGCTGACGCTTGTGGAGGATGTGCTCAAAGGGGCCGGCTTTACGTGTCACCGCATGACGTTCTCCCAGGCGGGCACAGCCGACGTGGAAAACCTTTATGCGCGCATAGGGACGGCGGGGCCCAACCTATGCTTTGCAGGGCATACGGATGTCGTACCGCCAGGCGACGATGCCGCCTGGACCTTGCCGCCATTTGCCGCCGAAATCCGCGACGGCATTCTCTATGGACGCGGCGCGGTGGACATGAAGGGTGCGGTCGCTTGCTTTATGGTCGCAGCACTTCGCCATCTCAAGGCCGCCGGCGGCCAACCGAAGGGCTCGCTTTCCTTCCTCATCACGGGCGATGAAGAGGGCGATTCCATCAACGGCACGATCAAGGTGATCGACTGGCTGAAGGAACGCGGTGAAGCTCTCGACGCCTGCGTTGTCGGCGAACCGTCGAGCCGGCACGAGCTCGGCGATGAGGTCAAGATCGGGCGGCGTGGCACGATTAACGGCGAGCTCATCGTCTCAGGCAAGCAGGGCCACTCCGCATATCCTCACATTGCCGACAACCCGCTGCCGAAACTCGCACGCATCATCGACCGGCTGGCAGCCCTGGAGCTCGATACCGGCACACGGCACTTCGAGCCCTCGCACATCGCGGTCACCGTAGTCTCGGTGCCGAACACGGCGACGAATGTCATTCCCGGCCATGCGCTTGTAAAGTTCAACGCGCGCTACAACGACACGCATACACGCACGAAGTTGGAAGCGTTGATCCGCAAGTGTTGCGAGTTGGCGGCAGCCGAAGTAGGCGCGGATTTTTCGCTCACGTTCTCTGGCACGGGCGACGTGTTTGTCACCGAGCCGGGACCGCTTGTCGACACGATGGTCGCGGCGGTGCGCGAGGTGACCGGGCATACACCGAAGCTGACGACGACGGGCGGCACGTCGGATGCGCGCTTTATCAAGGACGTCTGCCCCGTCGTCGAGTTCGGGCTGATCAACGCTACCATCCATCAGGTAGACGAGCGCGTTCCAGTAGCCGACCTGGAGACGTTGACGCGCGTCTACGAGCGCTTTATCGCGGGCTACTTTGCGCGGGGCTAGCTATCATGTGCGCGTTGCCAGACGTCTGGTTGGCCTAAAGCAGAAAACGCGCCGCGCCTGTGGTACGACAATGGCCGGATCTACCACAGCACGGGACCCAGCCGATGGAGATGATATCGAGCCTGCGCGGCGAGTTACATCGAAGCTGGGGTTGGCTGTTGGCGCTAGGAATCGTGCTGATCCTGTTCGGAGGCCTGATCCTGACCATCCCACTCGGCGTTGTGACCGCGTCGCTGACGGTGGAGATTTGGATTGCAGCCGCACTCCTTGTCGCAGGCGTCCTGCAGCTATTGCACGGGTGGAGCACCACCGCGTGGAGGGGGCGCCTCTGGCAGATGCTGGGCGGGCTGGTGTTCCTCATCGCCGGCATCTTGATGTTCGTGCACCCAACTCTCGGGTTGCTTTCATTGACGATGATCGTGGCGGTGGCGCTCATTGCGCAAGGCATCGCATCGCTGCTGGTCGGAGCAAGCTTTGAAGGCTGGGGCGGGCGTCGGTGGCTGATCATCTCAGCCATCGTCGCGATCATTGCCGGGTCGCTGTTGCTATTTGATCTGCCCACGTCGGCAGGCTGGACACTTGGCACCATCGTCGGCGTTGCCTTAGTCTTGCAAGGCGTGAGCCTGGCGCTGCTCAGCCTTGATGTGCGCCGCGCAGGTGCAACCCCGAGTTAGCCGCAAGCCAGAACCAGAGCCATGACCGAAGCCCCCTTCGATTTCAGCTGTCTGACGCGGCGAGGCGTGCCGATCCAGCACTTCGATGCTGGCGAAAAGATCTTCCTTGAGGATGACTCCGGCGGCTGCATGTACGTCGTGCAATCGGGAAAGGTCGACGTCATCACCTTCGGCTCGGTGTTGGAAACCGTCGGGCCTGGTGGCATGTTCGGCGAAATGGCCCTCATCGACGATGGTCCGCGCAGTGCCGCAGCGTTGGCAAACGAGGCCACCGAAGCTGCCGCGATCGATAAGGCCATGTTTGTCCAACTGGTCCGCGAGGAGCCTGAGTTTGCATTGCACGTCATGCGCTTACTGACCGAACGCATTCGCCGCATAGCCCAAAGCCGCTAGCATTACCCGCACCAGAACGAGCACACATGATCGCCCTCGACAACGTCAGCAAATCCTTCGATGGCGGCCAAAGTTATGCCCTGCGCGACGTCTCACTCACGATCGAAGAAGGAGAAACGTTCGTTCTGCTAGGCTCATCAGGCTCGGGCAAAACGACAATTCTTCGATTGATAAGCCGCCTTATCGAGCCGACCGCGGGTCAGATCACACTCGATGGACGCGACTTGAACGACTATGGGGTGATCGAGCTGCGCCGGAACATGGGTTACGTGTTCCAGGGCATCGGACTCTTTCCGCACATGACCGTCGGGCAGAACGTGGCGATTGGACTGCGCCTCGTCGGTTGGCCACTGCCAAAACGAGAGGCGCGCGCTCGCGAGCTGCTCGATCTCGTTGGTTTGGAGCCGGATGCCCATTTCGACCGTTTTCCCAATGAGCTTTCCGGCGGCCAACAGCAACGGGTCGCGGTGGCGCGCGCGCTGGCAACAGATCCCGACTACTTGTTGATGGACGAGCCGTTCGGCGCACTCGACGCATTGAC
>JAUWCP010000266.1 GCA_030609245.1 Hyphomicrobium sp. | reverse complement strand
CAGTAAGCGTGTGTGTCAGAAAGCGTCATGAGAAACAGTTCGCGTGCCCACAGCGCCTTTAAGCCTGCAAATGTCACGGTCTCGTTCGGGGAGCGATTTCAGGCTTCTGAGAAATTCGATGTGGTCTTCAAGGAGGGCATGGGACTCGTCGAGCGCGCGGCTAACTACCTTGAAGGACCCGGACGGGCAGAGGCCAAGCGTCTCAGTACCGCCGCCAACATCCTCTATTCCAGCGAAAGCATGCGCCTGACGACGCGGTTACTCAACCTCGCGTCTTGGCTACTCATTCGCCGCGCCTACAAGGAAGGCGAGTTGACGGAAGCCCAGGCCAAGCGCAAGCGCGAGCGCGTGAAACTGCAAAGCCCCAGCCGCCCGTCACACGTCGCGGGATATGCCGGCCTTCCAGACGGCCTGCGCGACCTTATTGACGAAAGCTACGCGCTGCACGACCGCATCGTGCGCCTCGATAGCGCGATGAACGTCAAGATCGACCAGGTGGCTTCCCAGCCACTGTTTGCAAATCCCGTTGGCATGCAGATGGAGCGGTTGCGCAGCGCCTTCGAAGGCTGAGCCTGGGGCGAAGGACAACGCGTTGTTTATCAAATAGCAAAGCCCGGCCAATAGCGGCCGGGCTTGTTGCATTTTACTGGACGTACCGCTTCGACGATATGCTCAGAATAGACCCTCGAATTTCTTCTTGAAGCGCGAAAGGCGACCGCCGCGATCGGTCAGGCGCTGGTCGCCGCCGGTCCACGCGGGATGGGTAGTCGGGTCGATCTCAAGATGCAGCTCATCGCCTTCTTTGCCGTAGGTCGAGTAGGTGGTGAACTCGGTCCCATCGGTCATGACCACCTTGATCTGATGGTAATCTGGGTGTGTATCGTTCTTCATTGCGCGTCTCGCAGGCCAAGATCGCTATCGACCGGACGTAAAGCACCGGTTCTAGCGCGCCATTTCGTGGTTCGAAGCGGCCTCTATAGTCGAGTTGAGCGGGCCGCACAAGCGCAGTAGCAAGCGGCACCCAAGGGGCGCGGCCCCATGCCCCTTGAGCCGGTGGAACCCCTCGGGCATGGTCGGCCCTTGATCTCCCTTCGGCCGGTGAGCCGGCCCCAAAAGAGCACGAAGACCTTGAGCCTTAACACATCAGCGCACGCGACCGACGGCAACCGCGCACAGCCTCCCAAGGAAAACACTGAGGAGCAGGAAAAGCGCCGGGTTTCGCTGCGCCCGCTCCTGGCACTAAAGCCCTATCTCCTAAAATACCCCGGCATGATCGCACTTGCCGGCATCGCGCTCGTCGTCTCCGCTTTGGCTATGCTGGTCGTGCCCCTAGCTGTGAGGCGCATGATCGATCTGGGACTTGGATCCCACGACGACCTCTTCATCGATCGCTACTTTGCGATGCTCGTCGTCATCGGACTTGTACTCGCCGTAGCCAGCGCGGCACGCTTTTACTTCGTCAACTGGCTGGGCGAACGCGTCGTCGCCGATCTGCGTGACGATGTTTTTAGGCACATCGCGAAGCTTGGGACCGCCTTCTTTGAGCGTACCCATTCCGGTGAAGTTATGAGCCGCCTGACAGCCGACACGACGCAAATTAAGGCCGTCGCCGGCTCATCGCTCAGCCAAGCCTTGCGCAGCCTCATCATGCTGGTCGGCGCGCTCATCATGATGTTCATAACGAGCCCCGGGCTTTCCTTCCTCGTCCTCCTTGCCATTCCGGTCATCATCGTGCCGATTCTCGCAATCGGGCGACGGGTGCGGCGCCTGTCGCGCTATGCGCAGGATAAGCTTGCCGAGGCATCGGCCTACGCCGCAGAAAATTTGAGTGCGGTGCGCACGATGCAGGCGTTCGGGCACGAGGATGCCGTATCAAAGCGCTACGGGACCGCCGTCGAACACGCATTCGCTGCCGCTCGGGAACGAATGGTCGCGCGCGCGGCACTGACTGCGCTCGTCATGTTCCTTGTGGTGGCAAGCATTACAGGCGTGCTGTGGTATGGCGCCGCCTCCGTGATCGACGGACAGATGACGGCAGGCCGACTAGGACAGTTCGTGCTGTATGCGGTTTTCGCAGCGGCGGCCTTTGCCCAGCTCTCCGAGGTCTGGGGTGAAATAAGCCAAGCGGCTGGCGCGGCGGAACGGCTGACCGAGCTGTTGGCCGTGGAGCCCGAGATACGTTCGCCCGCCAACCCCGTACCGCTGCCCGAGCCTGCGCGCGGAGACATTCAATTCAGCGATGTCCACTTCGCCTACCCAACGCGGCCAGAGATCGCGGCGCTCAACGGGGTGACGTTTCGCGTCAAGCCGGGTGAATCGGTCGCGCTCGTTGGGCCCTCGGGCGCGGGCAAGTCCACGATCTTCAATTTGCTTTTGCGTTTCTTCGACTCGACGTCGGGCGACGTGCGCGTCGACGGCGTGCGTGTCTCGGATGCCGACATCGACGCAATACGGGCACGGATGGCGCTGGTACCGCAGGACGTGGCGCTGTTTGCCGATACGGTTGCCGAGAACATTCGTTATGGCGTTCCCGAGGCGAGCCTGAAAGCAGTGAAGCGCGCGGCTGCGGCTGCGCAGGCCGATGAGTTCATCAAGGCACTGCCGCAGGGTTACGATACGCGGCTCAGTGAACGTGGCGTAACGTTGTCAGGTGGCCAGCGCCAGCGCATTGCCATTGCGCGAGCCATCCTAAAGGACGCACCGATCCTTCTGCTTGATGAGGCCACAAGCGCGCTCGACGCGGAGAGCGAGGCGCTTGTCCAGCGGGCGCTGGAAGGGGTCATGAAGGGCCGCACGACACTTGTCATCGCTCACCGCCTGGCGACCGTGCAGAAGGCCGACCGCATTCTCGTCATGGAGGCGGGGCGAGTCGTCGAGCAAGGCACGCATGCTGAGCTTATTGCGAAGGGAGGTCTCTACGGCCGGCTCGCAAACATGCAGTTCACGGCCGAAGCCGCCGAATAGCCCGGCTTAGCCGTCGCGCGGCGTCAATCCGGCCCGGCGCAACCGAATTTTGCTGAAGTCTTCATCCTCGTATTGTTTGAGTGGTATGACTAGACGGCCGACGTTGCCCAGCGGCGAAGGGGGCACCTCAGCACTCCACGCCCGCTCGGGCCAAGGAACCGACAAAGCGACTAGGGAGAAGACACGCCATGGCAACAGAACCAGATACCGCACTGACGAAAAGCGGCGGCGCAGAAAAGAGTAAAGGCCGCACCCCGCTTGGGATTTGGCTGTTTGTGCTCGTGCTTGCTGGGCTCGCCGCTTATGGGG
>JAUWCP010000206.1 GCA_030609245.1 Hyphomicrobium sp. | reverse complement strand
AACCCATCATAGTTGCAGAAGATCGTGCCAGCGCCAATGTTGGACCCCGCACCGATCTCCCCGTCGCCCAGGTACGAAAGATGGTTTGCCTTGGCCCCATCGCCCAGCACCGTGTTCTTCACCTCTACAAAATTGCCGATGCGCACGTTTTCACCGAGTTGGGCTCCCGGACGAAAGCGCGCGAATGGTCCCACGCGCGAACCCGCTCCAATGCGTGATTGCTCAAAATGGCAGTTGGCCAAGATCTCAACGTTGTCGTCGATGGTGACGCCAGGACCGAAAAACACGTTTGGCTGGATGACGACGTCACGTCCGATCTTCGTGTCGTAAGAGAACCAAACCGTTTCTGGCGCGATAAGCGTGGCCCCTTCGAGCATCACCGCCAGCCGCGCATGTTTTTGGTAGAGGGCCTCGGCAAGAGCAAGCTGGTCGCGCGAATTGATGCCCATGACTTCGTCTTCCGCACAGACAACGACGCCGGCGAGGGCGCCATCGCTACGCGCAATCTCAATTGCATCTGTCAGATAGAACTCACCCTTGGCGTTGGCATTGCCGATACGGTCGAGCACGCCCAACAGATTGTCGAGCCGAAAGGCCATGACGCCAGAATTGCACAGCGTGATGCGGCGTTCGTCATCGCTTGCGTCCTGATCTTCGCGAATGGCTTGCAGCCACCCATCAGCGCCGGTGAGCAGACGGCCATAACCCGAAGGATCGGACGCATCGAAGCCCAGTACGGCAACGCCAGTCTTATCGTCGAGCCGCGCGTGCAGCCGCTCCAGAGTGCCCACCGTCAGAAGCGGGGTGTCCGCATACTGCACGAGCACGTCGCCCTTGTGGTTTGCGATGGCCTCGCGAGCTGCGAGCACGGCGCCCGCGGTGCCGTCTTGGCGCTCTTGGATGTAGACTCGAGCGTCCGGCACCTGCTGCAACGCCGCCGCACGGACATCCTCCATGTCGGGGCCGACCACCACAGCAATGGTTTCCGCCCCAAGCTCCTGGCAGACGTTCAGCGCATGGCCGAGCATGGAGCGGCCAGCGATCCTGTGCATAACCTTGGGCACCGCAGACTTCATGCGGGTGCCCTTGCCGGCTGCGAGTATGACGATGAGTAAGGGTCGGCGCGTCATCCGGCCTCTAAAGCTCAAAAGTCTGGGAAAATTCAAGGGCCATTCTTATCGGACTAGGCCCCCGAATCGCTTATCGATCAGTGCAAGTTTCATACCGCCCGAAGCACACCGCGAACAGGGCAGATCCCCGCGAATGTGCCATCCCGTTGCGGCGGGATCGTGTTGCATTCTAAACACAATCCATCAGGATCGCCCTTTGGGCCTGTTAAGTGTGCACTGCACGATAACATCGTCCACAAGTGCTGCATCCATTTGGCGTTAGCTACGTTGCCCTCCAGCAGTGATTCAACCACCATCATCACTGATTCTAATCCAAGTCCGCTCGCTGGCCGGCTGTTTCCACATGAACTCCGGTAACTCCGGTCCATCAAATCTGACCCCCAATCGTGCAGCGTCTGTGACCGCCAAACTCTCGGATGCCATAAATGCCCTTACCGCAACCTCCCAAACCCACGAAACGCAGAACCCTCAACCCCTATGTCTCAGTGTGGGTTGTCCTTGGTGGTTTTGCTTTGGCCTATCTCACGCTCCTCGGCTTGCGCCCTGACGCGCTCGGCGGACTAAGCGCTGCAATCGGCGCAGCCGATCAGGACGCGGTCACCTTGCAGCGCGATGTAACGCGCGCGCTCGCCGATCTCGACCCGCTCCGCAATTCGCTGGGCGAGATGAAGATGGACGTGGCCAACCTGAAATCGCAGATGCAGGCGACTGCGGATCGTAACGCGCAATTGGAAAGGCAGCTGACCACTCTCCAACGGACGGCATCCACGGAGCCAGACAACGTGTTCGGCGCGGCAGCAGGCCCGCAAATGCTGAATGGGAAACAGGTACGAGCCAATCCCATCGATACGGCCAGCGTTTCGCGACCGGCGATCGCGTTTGCTGCGATCCAGTCCTCCACCCTCGCGCGCCCTGCGGCGAAACCACGGACGGCAAAGAAGAAGGCGCCAGTCAAGGCGCCTGTCAAAAAGGTAGCGGCTAAGAAGCTACCGGCCAAAAAGCCACCGAAATCGGTCGGCGTGCAGCTTGCAACCGGTCCCTCTGTTGCCTCACTCCAGTTGAACTGGAGCGTTCTGGCCGATCGCAACAAGGATACTTTAGGCCACTTGCAGCCGCGTTACACCACGCGCGGCAAGCCCAGCAAACGAACATACAATCTCGTAGCCGGTCCGCTGGGCAGCACGCAGCAGGCCGAGATCATCTGCAAGGTTCTGGGTCAAAGAGGCCATTCGTGCAAAGTCGGTACCTTTCGCGGCAGCGTTCTGCCCCCGACGTAAGGCCAGGCAAGCCATCATTTAGAGACTTGGTGTCCTGAACGTGTTGCAGGCACGCATGTCGCCGCTTTCCAAGCCGCGCATAAACCAGCGGGCGCGTTGCTCCGACGTGCCGTGAACTTCGTCTTGGGCCGAACGAGCACCCACGGACCATCCGCCAATGCTCCCCTCGCCTATCGTCTTGAGCGCGGCCATGAGGTCCAATCTAAATCGCCTGGATTTGCTCCAGGCTTTGCTTGCGCGGATCCATACGCCCGCCAAACAATCAGCCTCAAGCTCGAAGCGGCGTATCGCGTCGAACGTATTGTCCGGGGAGGACCGGGAAATACTCTTCAAGAAGCGGAAGCGTCCATGCAAATTTTGAATGTGGTGGCCAATTTCATGACCAACGAGAAACGTGATGCCGGCGCCACCGTGCATTCCGAGCTTGACCATCAGCCGGTTGGTCGCCTCCGTGCCGATAAAGACCGTCAGGTTGCCGCTGCAGTAGACCGGCCCCTCTCCCGCGTATAGCCCATAGCAATTCATCGGCGACAGGCGCTCAACGAACCTCAGATTGACCGCGCCAATTTCCATGGCTCTGGCACGGATCAGACCTTTCCAAGTGATGATAGCGTCATCCCAGGCGCGAGATACGACCGCCCGCAGCCGTAGATCTTGCGGCGGCGTACCGCTTTCCGCCGCAATACCGGAGGGTGCAATTATTGGTGTTGAAGCGTGGTCGTTGGCGTTGGACTGCACAGATCTGTCACCGGCCCGCACAGCGGCGCCAGCCGCCGCCACGCCCACGATGGTGGCGAAGATAATGCTGCCCACTGAGGTGCTCTGTCTCATGACACAACTCGCCTGACTGGCAACTTTGCATTTGCCCCAGACTCTTCGGTTGAAGCCCGCGGTTTGTTTCGCTCAAAGACTGCTCGTATTGAAGGTATCACAGGCTCCAATTTCGCCGCTTTCAAGACCTTTGCGAAACCAGCGAACTCGCTGTGAGGCGCTGCCATGCGTAAATGCGTCGGGAACGACGCGCCCCTGCGTGCGCCTTTGCATCATATCGTCGCCGATCTGGCTGGCGGCGTTCAAACCTTCCTCAACATCGCCCGGCTCGAGCCTATCCTTAATCTGATCGTTGAGATGGGCCCACACGCCAGCAAGGCAATCGGCCTGCAACTCCATGCGCACTTGCAGTGCGTTGGCGCTCTTTGTGTCCATGGAGCCTTTCAGCTCCTGCACCTTGTCGGCGATCCCAAGCAACTTCTGCACATGGTGGCCGACCTCGTGCGCGATCACATAGGCTTGCGCAAAATCGCCCGGTGCCTGGTAGCGTCGTTTCAGCTCATCATAAAACGCCAGGTCGATGTAAATCCGCCGGTCGTTCGGGCAATAGAACGGCCCCATCGCTGATACACCTACGCCACACGCTGTGCGCGTAGCTCCGGAAAACAACACCATGCGCGGTTCGGCGTAACTGCGCCCGAAGCCTCGAAACACGCGGCTCCAAACGTCCTCTGTGTCAGCCAGAACCTGGGAGATGAACCGCTTCATGTCGTCCCCACTTTGTGTGGTTTGCCGGCCGCCGGGAAGACCTGGGATCTCTGAATACGGACGTCCAGGCTGATGGCGCGTCGGTCGCGGTTCAGAACGCGGCAGCTGCGGCACCTCCGAGTAGCGGCCCGAACCCTGGCTAAGGAGGTCGAGTGGATTAACACCAAACAGCAGCAAAAGCCCGCCAATGATCAGCAGTGAGGTGAGGCTAATTCCCCGACCGCCAATCGGAATTCGCATGGGTCGTCCTCTGCGGCCGCCCATAGGAAAGCGAAATATCGGTCCGCGTTGGCCACGCCGGTCCTCAACGTTGCCGCTTTCGCGGTCGTCCCGTCCGTAACGCATACGCCGCTCCCGGTTTGCCTAAGGCCGTGGGCTCAGGCCTCGCTCCGCAAGCGCCATAGTGCACGGCGGGCCCGCGTTGTGGCAAGAGCGCGGCCTGTCGCCCGGCGCAAGGCCTCCAGAATT
>JAUWCP010000108.1 GCA_030609245.1 Hyphomicrobium sp. | reverse complement strand
TACGTGCAAGTGAAACGATCAGGCTCTAGGCGTGGTGGCGCTCCCTCTTCGACGGAATTGTGACACTGCTGCGTTCATTGAGGATCGAGCAACTTGACGCTCGTCCCTGGCGAACTACATGTCACGGTCGAAGTCCCAACTTGAGTGGACCCAGGGGCACCCGATGTTTATCCAAGACACGAATGCCGGCTACGGGCTGGTGACGCGCCTCATGCACTGGGTGATGGCGATTGGCGTCGTCGGATTGTTTGCGCTGGGACTGTGGATGGTGACACTGAATTACTACAGCCCCTGGTACGTGACCGCGCCCGACATCCATCGAGGCGTCGGCATGCTTCTGCTCTTCCTTCTTGTATTGCGTTTCGTTTGGCGGCTCGCCAATCGCAAACCTGACGATTCCGAGCTGTCACCGTTGGAGCGCAAGGCCTCCGCGGTCGTTCACTGGGGCTTCTACCCTTTGTTGCTTGCTCTCATGCTGAGTGGCTACTTGATCTCCACCTCGGACGGCCGGCCCATCGACGTTTTCGGCTGGTTCTCCGTGCCGGCGCTCATAAAAAATCCAGGCCTTGAAACGCCAGCGGGCGAAGTCCATGAGATCCTCTCGTATGTGACGATAGCCGTCGTCGTTCTGCACGCAGCCGCATCCTTCAAGCACCATTTTATTGACCGCAGCCGCATCCTGACACGCATGTGGTCCGGTCCTCCTGCCGACTGACAGAAACCGCCAACGGAGCCGATCCCATGAAGCTTGTTCCCTTGTCCATCGCCGCGACGCTTCTTGCTGGCGCATTTGCGCTGTCAAGCGCCGCCACTGCGGACAGTTATATGATCGACACCGATCGCTCACACGCCGCAGTCACTTTCCGCATCAAGCACTTGGGCTTTAGTTGGCTCAACGGACGCTTTGACGACTTTAGCGGCACTTTCACCTTCGATGAGAAGAACCCGGAGAACTCGATGGTGAACGTCGAGATCGACACCGAGAGCGTGAACACCAACCACGCCGAGCGCGACAAGCATCTTCGCGGCAAGGACTTCCTCGATGTGTCGAAGTACCCGACCGCGACGTTCAAGAGCACGGGCGTGAAAATAAATGGCGACAAGGCGACGATCACAGGCAACCTGACGCTGCACGGTGTGACGAAGACGATCGTGATTGAGGCCGAGGCCGTCGGCGGAGGCAAGGACCCGTGGGGCGGTTACCGGCAGGGGTTCACCGGCACGACCAAGATTGCGCTCAAGGATTTTGGGATCAACTTCGACTTGGGCCCGGCTTCGCAAGTGGTGGACCTGACGCTCGACATCGAAGGAATCCGCAAGTAGCAGGACGAGGCGTCAGTCTCGTTGACGTCAGCCGTCAATTGTCGGCGGGATTGAGCGGCCCTGGTGCTTCGCCAGGCGCGTCCTCGGATGCGAACGGGTCAGGATCGCCGGGGTCTGGCTCATAGGGGTCGGCGAGGGGGGAAGGCGCTTCGGCGTCCGGCGCCTCCAACGGCTCCATGCCACCTTGGTCTTCCTGGGCGAGTGATGGCTGCATCGCAATAAGCGGTGCAAGAGCGCAAATGAGAACGCCAAGCCGATTCTTCATAGCCGGTGCCTCCACTTCGCACGTGCTGTTTTGTAGGTGCGCACAACACATAGATCGTCGCACACTGTCGGCACACAATTGATTGAGCCGGCAGCGGTTCAGCATGACGCCGACGCGCGTTTATTGCGAGTGTGCCGGTGGTGCCGCAGGCGGTCCGTGCAAGCGCGGCCTTCACACCGCGGCAACAACCACTCACAGGGACTCGACAAAACTGATCAGCGCGTCGCGATCGGCCTTTGATAGTGCGGCGTAGCCATCGCGGGCCGCTTGGGCCTCTCCACCGTGCCACAGGATGGCTTCTTCGAGATTGCGCGCGCGGCCGTCGTGGAGAAAGTACGTATGACCGCTCACGGTCTCAGTCAAACCAATGCCCCACAGGGATGGCGTGCGCCATTCCTGCCCGGTGGCCATACCTTCAGGACGATTGTCAGCGAGGCCGTCTCCCATGTCGTGGAGCAGCATATCCGTATAGGGCCAGATGCGCTGGTTACTCAGATGTGGCTGGCCGTCCACCTTGCCTGTTGTGAAAGAGGGCGTGTGGCAGGATGCGCAGCCCAACTCATGGAATATCGCCTTGCCCTTTGTGACGTTGGCGTCGTCCATATTTCGCCTCGGTGGCACGGCGAGGTTCTGAGCGTAAAACGTGACAAGATCGAAGAGTGTCGGGCCAACCTCGAAGCCACCATCGCGTTCCGTGTTGCCGTTGGGGGCGTTGCGGCAGAAGGCCTGCGCTTGCGTGCAATCGCCCGATGGTTTTGCAACGATCGGTGTCGAAAGACCCATGTCGCCGGAAAACGCGCCGGCGCTCTGCTCTCGAATTGATGGGACGCCAGCCTTCCATCCGAAACGTCCGATCACTGGGCGCTCAGCCTCCAGCGACCACACCTCGTTAGCACGGCCTGAGATGCCGTCGCCATTCTTGTCGTCGGCGTCGGCGTTGGCGCGAATCTGCGCTTCGGGCACCGCCTCGATCAATCCCAGCCCGATCATGGGCGGCGCGATGCGAGGCGATAACATCGTCTTGGGATGCAGTGGGCCGTATTTGAGGTCTGTAATTGTGTAGGCCGGTTTGCGCAGGGTGAGCGTGCTGCCGTCGCCCAGCGTCACAGGCACGTCCTCATAGGTAACGTGTATGTGGCCTTCGCTATCGTGGCCCTGGATGGCGAAATCCTGCAGCTGCCCGCCATAGGTCGGCTCATTGATTGCGTTGACCCGGTGTTCCGCCAACAGTTTCTTTTGCGCGTCCGTTTCGGGTGGGATCGAGAGCCGGAGGAGCATGGATTCAGCGGTGTCGTCAGGGTAGTTGGCAGCGGGGGGATGTCCGCGCCCGTCCTTGAAGTGACAACTCTGGCACGAGCGCGAATTGAATAGAGGCCCAAGGCCATCGGAGCTTTTCGTCGACGCAGGTGCCGATACCCACAACTTGCGAAAGATGGCGTTGCCGACTTTGAAGTTCGCTTCGCCCTCAAAACCGATGCCGTTTGAAGCATGAGAAAAGGCGTCGCGCGTGTGGATGCTCTTGCGCGTGGTGGCATTGCCGCCGGGGTTCTCCTCGCCGGGCTCCCTCTTAGGTGAAATGTTCGCGCCAGCGCTCTGCTCAGGCTTGGGCGTCTCCTTGCCAACACCGATTGTGCTGGTGATGCATGGCACGCACATTGCTAGCAGCCCGGGCAGGAAGAGCACCGGCAGACGACGCTTTTCTTTCGATCTAAGAGACATTCTCGTTTGTGGCCTTTGCACCTGGCCGCGCGGGCCGAGTGCATGAGTTTCCCGATTCGGGCCGGCCCACACATCGGGCCGTATCTGGGCGCTAGTTACTATGCCCCGAGCCGCCCGGCGGCCACTCGGGTGCGACTATTATTCCGATGTGACCTTTGAGGGATCGTCGAGGCTGTCTGAGCCTTCAAACTCGATTGCTTCCAGTTTGAGTGCGGCCATCGCACGCTCAAACTCCTTGGCTTGGGCAACGAGCGCATTTATGGCGGCACTGACCGTCTCGTTGCCTTCAGCGTTGTCCTCGCCAATCATCTGATCATAGGCTTCACCACCTTTGGCGCGGCTCACGATCGCATCCATGCGCGTCATCGACTTATCGATGGCCGCGCGTACATTCTTGTCCGTTTCCGCTGACGTGGCACGCACCAAATCGGACGGGCTCGGGCCTGAGACCACGGTTCCGTCTGTGCGCGTGTAAGTGCCAAGGTAGACGTTCTTGATGCCTTTAGCGTCGTAGTAGTGCGAGTAGTGCGTGTTGTCTGAGAAGCAGTCGTGCTCTTCCTCAGGATCGTGGACGAGCAGGCCAAGCCTCATGCGCTCGCCAGCCAGCTCACCATAGGACAAGCTGCCAAGTCCTTTGAAGATAGCCACGAGCCCGGCTTTGCCGCCGTTGGCCATCACCGCTTTTCTGGCGGCGCCCGACGCCCCCCACTGCTCACTCATCCAGGCCAGATCATCGATCAGAAGATCGGTGGCAGCCGCAAGGTATTCTGCACGGCGCTCGCAGTTGCCGCCGGTGCATTTCTTCGGGTCGAAGTCGGTTGCGGGCCGCTTGCCGGCACCCGGTCCGGTGCCGTTGAGGTCCTGGCCCCAGAGCAAAAACTCGACGGCATGATATCCGGTGGCAACGTTTGATTCCACGCCACCTGCTTCCTGTAGTTTGTCCGCCAGAAGTTCCTTGGTGATCTTGGAGGTGTCTACTTCCTTGCCGCCGATCTTGATCGTTGTCTTAGCGATGACGTTGGCGATATAGAGATCGTTCTCGGGCGACTCGTTGCCGTACTCGGCAGAGACGTAATCAATGAGTCCTTCATCGAGCGGCCACGCGTTGACCTTGCCTTCCCAATCATCAACGATGGCGTTGCCGAAGCGGAAAGCTTCCGTCTGCATGTAGGGAGCACGTGCGGCAATCCAAGCTTGGTGCGCTGACTTGAGATTGTTTTGGGTGGGCTCTGCGATGAGGTTGTCCACGGCCGATTTGAGCTTTTTCGCCTCGGACAGCGAGTCGGCGTAACCCGCCTCGGCGATGTCAGCATAGGTCTTTGCGATCGCGGCTGCGTCAGGCGCCTTGTCCGCAAAGGCGGAAATGCTTGCCACGCTCAAGAGCACGGCGGCTATCGTGGCGCCAAGAGTTCTTCGCATGATCAATCTGTCCCTGTCGTTGCGAACGGATAATTCCTTCAAACGTAAGTTCGTTAGCTCTCGCTCGGCGGCGCCAGAGCAAAATATGCGCGTTGAGCTTGTATGCCTTTGCGCAAGAACGATTCTAATCGGTGGGGGCGAGCGGCTTTAGCCTGATGAAGATATTTTATGACTTCGATAGTCAAGAAATATTTTGTGACCGAAGTCATCAACAAACCGCGAGGATGGGGCAACGCTGGCGCGATGCTATTGTGTGCGGCACAAACGTTTGCCGGGCCGCGCCGGCGCGCGGGTTTTCGCCGCGTCTGCGCATAGTCTTAGAGGCGTTGAAGAGATTGGTTGTGCCAAGGGTCATTCCAACAATCTGTCTGTCGCTTATTGCCCTTTCTTATGTGGCAGGCCAAGGGACAGCCCATGCGGCGCAGCCGTTCGCTAAGCTCAATGAGCGGGCGATCGACGAGTACGTCGTTCCAAACTTTGAAAAGCTGGAGTCGGCAACGGTGAAGCTGGCAGCAACGCTTGGTAAAGCCTGTGACCGGCCGACGGGACAATTGAGCGCAATCCAGGATGACTTCAAGAAGACGGTGCTCGCCTGGGCGGGCGTGGAGTTCCTGCGTTTAGGCCCGATGGGCGCGGAGGCGAGGGCGGAGCGCTTCGACTTTTCGCCCGACCCGCGGCGCGTCGTCGAGCGCCAGATGCGTAGACTGTTGGCGCGGCGCGATGCGGCGGTTCTGGATCCGCAAGTGCTCGCCAAAAAGAGTGTCGCTGTTCAAGGTCTGCCGGCGCTTCAAGTTCTGCTGACCAGTAGAAGGCACTCAATCCTGGCCGATACCGAGGACGGCCGTTACCGTTGCCGCTTTGCCGTTAGCATTGCAAAGAACCTGGAGAACATTGCGCGTGAGACCGTGTCGGGGTGGAGCGGGGCCAATGGATGGGGAGCGAAAATGCTTAATCCCGGCCCTGACAATCTTCAATACAGGTCATCTTCTGAGGCCGCTGCTGCGCTCGTCCGCGCCCTGATAACGGGGCTGCAACTGATCCAGAACCGCCAGATTATGCCGATGATTGCGGCGCAGTCTAAACCTGGGAAGAAGCCGCGACTGCCATTCGCGCGTTCCGGGTTGAGCGCAGACTACATCGCGGCCTCCGTTATATCCTGTAAACGCTACTACGAGACGTTGGGCCTTTCAGTCTACATCCCCGAGAGCGAGAGTTGGATGAAGCAATGGATCGTGGATGCTTTTGATAGGGTTGCCCGCGAAGGGTCCGCAGCGGTGCAGTCATTTGCAGACGGGCAAGAACCTCCTGAGCGGGAACGTAAGTTGCGCTTTTTGCGCTTTCAAGTTGAAGGCATTCGCAAGTTGATTGGGCGGAAGATCGCGTCGGTTGCAAATCTGACAATTGGATTCAACGAGCTCGATGGAGATTGATCGAAGACACTTTTTGATTGGCACCGCGCTGATGCTTTCCTCAACCTCTCGCGCGTTCGCAGGCGTGTTGGAGAGCGAGGCGGAGGCGGGCGATGTTGAGGCCGGTGATCTCATAGCGGCCTGCCGCAGGCCGGATGGCAGTTACTCGGTCGTGGTCCTGACATTGGACGGGATGATCGTGCGCGAGATCCCGCTGGAAGGGCGTGGTCATGACATGGCGTTTGAGCGCTCAAGCGGGACGGCTGTGGTTTTTGCCCGCCGGCCGGGATCTTTTGCGCTTGCCTTCGACGTGCATGGCCGCCGCAAGCCGTCGCTCATTACGACGCCGAAGAACAGGCACTTCTACGGTCATGGCGCCTTTTCCGCTGACGGGCGATTGCTCTACGCGACCGAACACGACAACGATACGCGCCACGGGCTGCTCGGTGTTTACAACGTGACCGGCGGCTTTGCACGTATCGGCGAGATGCCCACGTATGGGATCGGACCGCATGAAGTGATTATGCTGCCGGATGCCAAGACGCTTGCTGTCGCGAATGGTGGCATCGAGACGGACGTGAAAACAGGGCGCAAGAAGCTCAATCTGGGCACGATGGAGCCGTCACTCGCCTTCATCGACAGCACGACGGGCGCACTGCTCACCCAGCACATGCACAACGGGGCGCTACACAAGCTCTCGATCCGGCATATCGCGGCGGATGCGCGGGGTGCGGTTTGGTTCGGCGGGCAATGGCAAGGCGCCGTTGATGAGTCGCCGGAACTTGTGGGCCGCGCAAGCTTGGACGCACCGCTGCGTTTACTAGAGCCGGCCAACCCGCTGGGTGCTGCGCTCGCCGGTTACATTGGGTCTGTGGCAGTGAGCGGCGACGGGCGCGTCCTTGCGGCGTCGGCCCCGCGCGCCGGGCGCACAATCTACATCGATGCCGAGCGTGCGAGGGTGATTGGCGAAACGCAGTTGGCCGACGGTTGCGGTCTCGCTGGTATTTCCAAGTCGGAATTTGCGCTGAGTTCGGGCATGGGCGTTTTGCAGACGGACATGCCAGACCATACGCATCTCACCACGGCGTCGTTTCCAGGCCGCGCCTTCGACAATCATTTGCTGAGCATTCGATGAACGTCGGCACGCGCTGCAGCATCGACCATGCAAGCCGGCAGAATGGGACGTGCGAGGCTCGCTCCGGCGGCCAACACGTTAACGCGCGCTAAGAGATCGTCTTTGTAAGTTATGCTTAAGGAAATCCTTAACCGTGAGCGCTCTAAAATGGGGCAACTGTTAGCGCTTGGCTTGAGTGGTACGCGTACATATGAACACGGCCTCACCTGACAACATCGAGATTTCAACCACTTGGCGCAGCGTACGCCAGGCGCTGCCGTTCCTGCTCCTAGTCGGCATTGGTGCCGGTGCCATCACCTTTGGCATATTGTCGAGGGTGCAGCCGCAATAC
>JAUWCP010000253.1 GCA_030609245.1 Hyphomicrobium sp. | reverse complement strand
TGCCGGTTGGCTCGACATTTCGGGCTGGGGTGCCGGTTGGCTGACAGCCATCATCTCCGGTGAACCGAGGTCGGGAAGTTGACCGCAAGCGCCAAGCATGAGGCAGGCCGCCAAAGCGGCAAGCCCGCGGCAGTCTTGAAGCCGGCGAAGCGTGGGGTTCTGCACTCTAACGTGCACCATCATCGTCTCCCTGACCCGAATTAGGGTCGAATCTGTATGCTGATCGTCAGCTTGTGAGACAGTCGTCAATAAACGATTAACCCGTTGCGGCCGGCTGCTGGGTCATCAGGCCGTTAGTCGGCTCCTGCCATTTCGGCGCGTGCACCTTCTGTCCATTCCGCGATCTCGGAAATGGCGAAGATGGCCTCTACGTAGGCGCGCGCCGACCCGTCGTCGCCGTAGCGGGTAAGGTCGTCCACGTAGGTGCGAAGCCGCGACGCGACAGGTGCATACATCGCGTCGGCGGCCGAGAATTGGCCAAAGAGAAACGGGCCGCCTGAGCCAAAGCGGGTCCGGCAGTCGCGCCAGATCGTGATGATGCGGTGGATATCCAATTCGACGGCGGGAGGCAGCGTGCTTTGTGGGGAGTGCGCAAGCAACTCCATGGGGCAATTCTCGCGCAAGGCTTGAAAGCCTGAGTGCATCTCCGCCGATACCGATCGGGCAATCGCCCGCGCCGCCGGATCGCGCGGCCACAGTTCGACGTCTCGGCACTGCTCAGCCAGATAGTCAAGTATCGCGAAGCTGTCCCAAATGGCCAGATCGCCTTTGAGTAACGTGGGGACCAGCCCGGACGGGCAATACTTCAGGAGCTGTTCCTTGGAATCGGGGCGCCGCAGCCGGATATTGATTTCTTCGAACGGCACGGCCAAGCGCTTCATGGCGAGCCAGGGCCTTAAGCTCCAGCTCGACCAGTTCTTGTTGCCAATGACGAGCCGATAGCGTTCCGTGGCCATGCTCTTGCCTTCGCTTGCGTGATCCTATTCTGTGCGCGGCGCGAATGGTGGTTTGCGTCACGACGCTTGCGCGTCACTCATGTCCTTTTACCAACGACTGGACACGCCTTCATGACGAATCCCACGGCTCCCGCCGACGTGTTCTTGGCCGAGGACGCCACTGCGTCCGACGTGCCCATTTGGCTTGTCCAAAAGGGTGCTTCGCTCTCTGCAATGCCGCTGGAGCCGGCACAACAGGCCTGGCTCGCTGAGATGGGCTTTGAAGGCAAAGCCAAACAGCAGACGGTGTTGCCCGGCGCAGATGGCCGCATCGCCGGTGTGGTGTTCGGTATGGGCGATGGTGCGGCAGGCGTGCCGAGCGGCCCGTCAGAGCTGCTTCTTGGTCACCTGGCGCAGACTCTCCCGCCCGGTGCCTACCGGTTGGGGCAGACACCACAGAATCCGGAGCTGGCGGCCTTGGCCTGGGGTCTCGGATCTTACCGCTACCACCGCTACAAAGGAGCTAATTGCGAGCCGCCGCCAAAGTTGCGTATTCCCGGCGGTGTAAACGGCGCTGCCCTCGTCAACTCGCTCGATGCCGTGTGGCAGGGGCGCGATTTAATCAACACGCCAGCCAGCGATCTGGGGCCCGGCGAGCTGGAAGCCGCTGCGCGTGACCTCGCCAACCGTTACGGTGCCAACGTCACTGTCATCACGGGTGACGATCTCCTCGCGCAAAACTTTCCGATGATTCACGCGGTGGGGCGCGCGAGCCAACGCGCACCGCGCCTCATTGATGTGACTTGGGGCCGCGCCGACGCGCCGGCCATTACGCTTGTCGGCAAGGGCATCTGTTTCGATACCGGCGGCCTGGACATCAAGCCGGCGGCTGGCATGTTGCTTATGAAAAAGGATATGGGGGGCGCTGCTGCGGCGCTGACGTTAGCCCATATGATCATGGGCGCGAAGCTTGACGTGCGCTTGCGCCTCCTTATCGCCGCAGCGGAGAACAGCGTTGCGGGAAACGCGTTTCGTCCGGGCGATGTGCTGACATCGCGGGCCGGTATGACGGTGGAAATTGGCAACACGGATGCGGAGGGGCGGCTTGTCCTCGCCGATGCATTGACGTTTGCCGACGAGGAGGAACCGCAAAGCGTGTTTGTCTTTGCAACACTAACGGGCGCGGCGCGGGTTGCCTTGGGGCCGGATCTGCCGGCATTTTTTACTGACGATGATGCTTTTGCAGCCGACCTTGTCGCGGCGTCCGCGCAGGTGGGCGATCCCGTCTGGCGTCTGCCTTTGTGGCCCGGCTACGAGTCGAAGCTCGACAGTCAGGTTGCCGACATGAACAACATCTGGAATTCGCCGTTTGCCGGCTCAATTGTGGCCGCGCTTTTCTTGAAGCGCTTTGTTAAGAAGGCCCGTCGCTTTGCGCATTTTGATCTATATGGGTGGCGTCCTTCGGCGACAGCGCTGGGTCCGCAGGGCGGCGAGCCGCAAACGGCACGCGGACTGTTCGCGGTCTTGAAAAAGGAGTGCGCACATTGAGTGACGGCACGAGCCAAAGGGCGAAAGAGGGAAATACCGCGCCGGCCGCGGCCCGGCTCGACCCGCGCCGTAATGTCTTCCGGTCTGATTTGGCCGCAGAAAGCCTCTACGGGAAGGTGAGCGTGCCGCGCTACGCGAAGGGCTCGACAGCGCAGGTATCTCGCCCTGCCACTCCGGTTTTCCGCGAGCCGGATGCGTCCTCCAGCATCGACACTGAAGCTCTCTTTGGGGAAATCGTCACTGTCTACGACGAGCAGGCCGGCTGGGCTTGGGTGCAGCTCGCCTGCGATGGGTACGTCGGGTACGTGCCGGCGGGTACGCTCAAGCGCCCGGTGGACGAGCCCACGCATCGCGTCCGCGCGCTTGGCACGTTCATTTACCCTGCGCCTAACATCAAAGCGGCACCGTTGATGCATCTGAGCATGAACGCCAGACTGTGCGTCGGCGAAAGTGATGAGCAGTTCTGCGCGCTCAAGCATGGTGGGTTTGTCGTTGCGCGCCATGTGGCCGAGCAAGGGCGTCATGAGCGCGACTTCGTCGAGATTGCCGAACGGTTCGTTGGCACGCCCTACCTATGGGGTGGACGCAGCCGGATTGGTCTCGACTGCTCGGGTCTGGTGCAAGTTGCGCTGGAGGCCGCTGGCTTTCGCGTTCCGCGTGATACCGATATGCAGCAGGCCGAGATTGGCAGCTACGTCGATATACCCGAAGGGCTCGAGGGGTTGCAGCGCGGTGACCTTGTGTTTTGGCAGGGGCATGTGGGCATATTGATCGATAGCGTGATGCTGGTTCACGCCAACGCCCACCACATGATGGTGACGATCGAGACCCTGCCGGAGGCTGTCGGACGGATCGCCAAGTCGAACGGCAATATCACAGCGATCAAACGTCTTCCGGGCCTTTGCGCCTAGAGCAAGATCGTTCTTGTTGGAATCGCTCACAAGTCCCTGGTGGTCTCCGGCAGATAAGTGAATCAGTCTCTAGCGACGGTAGGGTAGGAACCTGCGCTTGCGAAGCTCGGCGCCATCGTCGACCAGC
>JAUWCP010000020.1 GCA_030609245.1 Hyphomicrobium sp. | reverse complement strand
TTTGACCAACGATGGCTGGTTTGGAAACTCGACGGGGCCGCCTCAGCACTTTCACCAGTCAAGAGTGCGGGCAGTTGAGGAGGGCTTGCCACTCATACGTGCGGCGAATAACGGAATTTCCGCTGTGGTTGATGGTCGCGGTCGTATCGTCGCGATGCTGGCGCTCAACGAACGAGGCGTTATCGATAGCGGAGTTCCTTCGGCGCTTGAGCCGCCGCCCTACGCTAGGTTTGGGGATTGGACTTTTGTCTCTCTTGCTCTCTTGTTCACAATGCTTGCTTTTTGGGCAGCATGCGGAAAATGTAACTATGATGGGCAAACTCGAGTTCGTGGGGCGGAAAGAGGCTCCTCACGAGCCCAACTTTCAGGCAGCAATGCCGCAACCGCCCCTCTCACTGAAGATTGACGCATGTGACTTGCACAACCAGAAAGCGTATTCGTCATGAGCGCTAAGAGTTAGTAATAAGGCGAAGTGATTATGCCAAAGGTGAATGCGCTGGACGAGCTTGCACCAGCCGGGCGCAGCGCGCGCCGCGCAAATCCTATTGATGTTCATGTGGGTAGCCGCGTGAGATTGCGACGAATGCTTATGGGTATGAGCCAGGAGAAGCTCGGCGAGCACCTGGGACTAACCTTCCAGCAGATCCAGAAATACGAGAAGGGCATAAACCGGATCGGAGCGAGCCGTCTGTTCGATCTGTCACAGGTGCTGGCTGTACCGGTTCAGTACTTCTATGAGGAACTCCCCGCCGGGGTTGCGGAGACTGGTGCGGCAGGTTTCGGGGAACGTCCCTCGGAGAATTACACAGTCGAATTCTTAGGAAGCCGCGAAGGCCTGGAGCTCAACAAGGCCTTTGCCCGCATTGGCGATCTTCGCATTCGCCGCGCGATCGTCGAGCTAATCCGCTCGCTCGCCAGCGAGAACGGGAACTCGTAACTCAGCTGCGGCGTTCCGTCCCTGAAAAAGCAGCCCAAAGGTAAGCGCTTCAAGCTTCGCCGGCCGCAAGGAATCCGTCCTTATAAGTTGCCTAGGCCTTGACCCCGCACCCAAAGCTTGAGACAAACCCGGCGATTTTCCGCAATATATCCAGAAAGAAGAGGGCGCGGTTGGCACGCAAATCCTACCTGTTTACGAGCGAGTCCGTTTCTGAGGGCCACCCCGACAAGGTCTGTGATCGCATCTCGGACGAGATTGTGGATCTTTTCTACCGCGAGGGCTCAAAGGCCGGAATCGATCCGTGGGCGATCCGGGCCGCCTGCGAAACGCTTGCAACAACCAACCTAGTGGTGATTGCCGGCGAAACCCGCGGACCCGAAACCGTGACTATGGAGTGGATTGCCCATGTTGCCCGTATGGCCATTCGTGACATCGGCTACGAGCAGGACGGATTTCATTGGAATAAATGCGAGATCGACGTCCTGCTGCATCCTCAATCGGCTGACATCGCGGCGGGCGTCGATTCCGCGGGTAACAAGGAAGAGGGCGCTGGCGATCAGGGCATAATGTTTGGCTATGCCTGCACAGAAACGCCTGAGCTAATGCCGGCGCCGATCTACTACGCACACAAGATTCTCGAAAACTTGGCGGCGGCTCGCCACGCTAAGGACGGTGATGCGGCCTGCCTTGGTCCCGACTCCAAGAGCCAGGTGACGGTACGCTATGAGGATGGCAAGCCCGTCGGCGTCACGCAGATCGTGATCTCGCATCAGCATATTGATGAAGACCTGCCGTCTACGAAAATTCGCGAGATCGTCGAGCCATACGTGACGAACACCTTACCGGAGGGTTGGATTACCTCCGACACCGTGTGGCACGTCAATCCGACGGGCAAGTTCTTCATCGGCGGCCCCGATGGCGACTGTGGCCTCACAGGGCGCAAGATCATCGTCGATACCTATGGCGGTGCTGCACCTCATGGCGGTGGTGCATTCTCGGGCAAGGACCCAACGAAAGTCGACCGATCCGCCGCCTATGCAGCGCGCTACCTCGCCAAGAACATCGTGGCGTCAGGTCTCGCCGATCGTTGCAATATCCAACTGTCATATGCCATTGGCGTGGCGCGGCCCCTATCGATCTATGTCGATACGTATGGCACGGGCAGGGTCGAAGAGGCGAAGCTCGAGACGGCATTGAGCGAGATCATGGATTTGTCACCGCGTGGCATCCGCGAGCACCTCGATTTGAATAAGCCAATCTATGCGCGCACGTCCGCGTATGGACACTTTGGTCGCAAGCCGGATTCAGATGGTGGCTTCTCGTGGGAGAAGACCGACCTTGCCGACGCGCTCAAAACTGCTGTTGCCTGACAAGGTCGCCGCCCACCAGCAGCGTGCGGCCGACGCCGTCGAGAAGCGCGGGACACCTGAGCTACGCTCGTTTGGACGCCGGCGTGGCCGCGGCTTGAGCGCGCGCCAGCTGTCGCTACTGAATGATGTTTTGCCACGAGTGAATTTAGATCTGGCCGGCGCCGCGCCGCTATCACTAGCCTCACTCTTCCCGACACCCGTTTGCGAAGTTTGGCTCGAGGCGGGCTTCGGCGGCGGCGAGCACCTCATCTGGCAAGCGCGCCAAAACCCTCATGTGGGTTTTATCGGTTGCGAGCCTTTCGAGGATGGAATCGTCAAGGTCTTGGCGGCGATTGAGGAATTCGCGCTCACCAACATTCGGCTCTATGCCGATGACGCGCGACCGCTCTTGCGTTGGCTTCCCGATGCGTCCTTGCAGCGGGCCTTTATTCTCTTTCCCGATCCTTGGCCGAAGAAGCGCCATGTCAAACGTCGATTGGTGGCGCGCCCGCTGCTTGAACTCCTTGCCCGTGTGATGGCGCTGGGTGGCGAGCTGCGGGTTGCGACCGATATCGGCGACTATGCCCGCACAATCCTGCTCAGCATTCGTGCCCAGTCGGCCTTCGAATGGCAGGCCGCCGGACCGGCCGACTGGCGCGAACGCGGGCCCGATTGGCCGCAGACGCGCTATGAGGCCAAGGCAGCGAGAGAAGGCCGGCGCCGCTATTTTTTCCGATTTTGCAGAATGACTTGTCCCTAGTCCGCCATAATTCGCTTGCCAGGAGTGCCATCATCTCTTAATAATCAGCGGCTCATGATCATCTCAACTATCGAGAGTGGGCCCTCGGGGTCCGCTCTTTTTGTTTTAGCAAAGCTGATCGGGCACGAATAACCGGATATCTTGAAGTGATGCAGGCTGGCGACGACGGCGCCTTGCGGAACCGGTTCATTCACGAAACCGGCTTGGCAGCCCAGGTGGCAGCCGTGATCGAGCCGGTACTGGACAGCTGCGGCTTTCGTCTAGTGCGCGTTACGGTTACAGGCCGCGAGGGCAAGATAGTGCAAGTGATGGCCGAGCGTCCGGATGGCACGATGACGATTGGTGATTGCGAAGCCGCCTCGCGGGAATTGTCGCCAGTGCTGGACGTGCATGATCCGGTTGCAGGCAGCTACCGCCTTGAGGTCTCTTCGCCGGGCATTGATCGCCCGCTCGTGCGCCCATCTGACTTTGATGACTGGTCTGGCTACGAGGCAAAGATCGAGCTCAGCGAAACGATCGATGGGCGCAAGCGGTTCAGGGGCGTGCTGGAAGGATTTGAAGACGGCGAGATCAGAATTGAACTCGATCTAGATCAAGTCGGGCGTACCGTAATTGGTCTGCCCATCGCATTGGTTGCCGAAGCTAAACTCGTGCTTACGGACGAGTTAATTCGCGAGACGCTGCGCCGTGCGAAAAAAGACAATGAGAATAGCGACGAAGTTGGCACCGGCGACGCCTAAGACGCGCACGGACCACGAGGAGGAAGTAGACAAATGGCAATGGCCGGCATCAGCGCCAATCGGCTTGAGCTTCTGCAAATCGCGGACGCCGTCGCGCGCGAGAAAGCAATTGATCGCAGCATCGTCATCGAGGCTATGGAGGATGCGATCCAGAAGGCGGCGAAGTCGCGCTATGGCGCTGAAAACGACATACGCTGCAAGATCGACGCAAAGACCGGCGAGGCGAATCTGGCACGCGTGTTGTCTGTCGTCGAAACGGTAGAGAACGATTCGACCGAGATCACGCTTGAGGATGCGATCAGCCGTAACTCGGATGCAAAGATCGGAGACCTGATTGCTGAGCCCCTGCCGCCTTTAGATTTCGGTCGCGTCGCCGCACAGAATGCCAAGCAGGTGATCGTGCAGAAGGTGCGCGAGGCGGAGCGCGAGCGTCATTACAGTGAGTACAAGGACCGCATCAGCGAAATCGTGAACGGAACGGTTAAACGCGTCGAATACGGCAACGTGATCGTCGACTTAGGCCGTGCCGAGGGCGTCATACGCCGTGATGAGATGATCCCCCGCGAAAATGTGCGCTACGGCGACCGCGTTCGCTCCTATATCTACGACGTGCGCCGCGAGCCTCGCGGGCCGCAGATCTTCCTTTCCCGTGCGCGGCCGGAGTTCATGTCGAAGCTCTTCGCGCAAGAAGTGCCGGAGATCTACGACGGGGTTGTCGAGATCAAGTCGGTGGCACGCGACCCTGGCTCCCGCGCCAAGATCGCAGTGATTTCCAGGGACTCTTCGATCGACCCTGTTGGCGCCTGCGTCGGTATGCGTGGCTCGCGCGTGCAGGCGGTGGTCAACGAACTGCAGGGCGAGAAGGTTGACATCATCCAGTGGAACGAGGATGCCGCGAGCTTCATCGTCAATGCGCTTGCGCCCGCTGAGGTGACCAAGGTTGTGCTTGATGAGGATTCCAACCGCATCGAGGTTGTTGTCCCCGAGAGCCAGCTTTCGCTCGCCATCGGGCGGCGTGGACAAAACGTGCGACTTGCCTCGCAGCTTACGGGCTGGGACATCGATATCCTGACCGAGCAGGAGGAGTCGGAGCGGCGTCAGAAGGAATTCGCGGAACGCTCGCAGATGCTCATGGAAACGCTCGACGTGGACGAGGTCATCGCCCAGCTCCTGGTGACAGAAGGCTTCGCTTCCGTCGAGGAAGTTGCTTACGTCGATATATCGGAGATTGCGCACATCGAGGGCTTCGACGAGAACACGGCCAACGAGATCCAAACCCGTGCCCGCGAGTACTTGGAGAAACAGGAGTCTGATCGCGACGCCAAGCGGCGCGAGCTTGGGGTCGCCGATGACCTTGCCAAGATTCAAGGCGTGACGACCGCGATAATGGTGGTGTTCGGTGAAAACGAGATCAAGACGGTCGAAGACGTTGCCGGCTGCGCTACTGATGACCTGATCGGGTGGACGGAACGTAAGCGCGAAAAGGACGCAGAGCTCATTCGCCACAAGGGAATCCTCGATTCCTTCGAGATCGGGCGCAGTGAGGCCGAGGAGATGATCATGTCGGCGCGCGTGCTCGCTGGCTGGATCAAACCAGAGGATCTGGAGCCGGAGCCAGAAGCGGAAGGCGCTGAAGGTGAGGCCGCCGAGGGTGAGGCAGAAGAAGAAAGCGCGACTGCAGAGGCTCCTCAAGCAGAAGAGGGTGAGAGCAGTGCGAGTGAAGTCGAAGGCGGAAAGTCGTCCGTCGCCGAAGGCTAGCCCCGTAATGTTGTGTGGTATTAGGAGATATATTTGGGCGCCGAGCAGCAGCCAAAGGACCACGAGACCGAGGTTGAGCCACAGGGCTCCCTGCGGCGGTGCATAATAACGCGCGCTGAACGTCCGCCAGAGGACCTTATCCGCTTCGTTGCAGGTCCCGATGACGTTATTGTTCCAGACCTAGCGCGCCGGTTGCCCGGCCGGGGTGTTTGGGTGACGGCCGAGCTGGCAGCGGTCGAGTCCGCGATCAAGGCCAAAGCCTTTTCCAAAGGCCTGAAACGTCAGGTTGCGGCATCGCCTGACCTGGCACGGACGGTTGACGCGTTAATCTTAAAGCGTGTGCTACAGGCTTTGTCGCTTGCCAAAAAAGCCGGCCTCGTTTCCTCGGGTTTCGAAAAGGTCGAGGCGCTGGTTTCCAACGGCCACGCGGCTGTTCTTCTCCACGGCGTGGACGCGGCGGCGGGCGGGCGGCAGAAGCTCGATCGAAAGTTTACGGCGATACAACGGGATAAGGGCAAAGTGGCGCCGATTATTGATTGGCTGACGACCGAGCAATTGAGCTTGGCCATTGGCAGGTCAAATGTGGTACATGCTGGCCTCACAAAAGGCGGAGCCACTAAGCGGTTTCTAAGTGAGGCCGGGCGCTTGCGGCGCTACCGGTCAGGCTTAAGCACATCCTGCGTGGCTCAAGCATAAAGAATTTTGGAGTTGAACGAGAAGAGCATGTCAGAAACGAAGGACACTACCGATAAGACTATCCTTGGGGGCGTGCGCAAGCCGCTTTCCCTGCAGCGGACGGTCGAATCCGGACATGTCCGGCAAAATTTCAGCCACGGCCGTTCGAAGTCGGTTGTCGTCGAGAAGCGCAGGACGCGTAAGCTTGCCGCTCCCGGTACCGCGCAAGAAGAAAAGCCTGCGCTTAAAGAGGCGAAGCCCGCGGCCCCCGCGCCGAATAAGAAGCCGGTCAAAGCTGAGACCGCCACGCCTGAGCTAGCGCGCGAGGCCCCGGGAATTAGGGCGCTGTCGGAAGAGGAGCGTGATGCACGCGCACGTGCGCTCGCGGCCGCGAAGGTCCAAGAGGATGCTACGGGCGGAGAAAAGCGCGCGCGCGCCACGCCAGCCGCACCGACGGCGCGCGGAGTGTCCGGCGCGGAGGGTGCGACGTCGCGTCCGGCGCTCAGTCCTACAATGCAGCCGCGCGAGGGCGGTAGGCCGCGCGAGATTGATTTCCCAACCGCACCACCACCACCATCGCGTGCAAAGCCGGAGCCAGAGACGCCCAAGCGCGCAGCCCGGGCCGCCGTTGCCGTTACGCGTGAAGAGGAAGAGAGCCGCGGAAGCCCGAGAGGGCGCAAGGCCGGTCCGCGTACGCCAGCGGTAAAGACGGTCAAGACAGACGAGCGGCGCGAGCGCGTCAAGCTCACCATCAACAATGCATTCGATGAGAAGCAGCGCGAGCGCTCCCTGGCCTCGCTAAAGCGTAAGCGTGAGCGCGAAAAGCTCAAGGCGATGGGAATCCCACAAGTGCGCGAGAAGATCGCGCGCGAGGTCGTGATTCCAGAAGTCATAACCATTCAAGAGCTCGCCAATCGGATGACCGAACGCGCCGTCGACGTCATCAAGTTCCTGATGAAGGAAGGCGAGATGCATAAAATCAACGATGTGCTCGACGTAGATACCGCCGAACTCGTCGTGCAGGAGTTCGGCCACACACCAAAACGCGTTTCGGAGTCCGACGTCGAGACCGGCTTTATTGGAGAGAAGGACGATGAGGGTACGCTGGAGCCGCGTGCGCCCGTCGTCACGATCATGGGTCACGTCGACCACGGCAAGACGTCGCTGCTCGATGCCATCCGGCAAACGAACGTTGTCTCCGGCGAGGCCGGCGGCATCACCCAGCACATCGGCGCGTATCAGGTGACCACGCCCAACGGTGAGAACGTCACATTCATCGACACACCAGGCCACGAAGCTTTTACGGCCATGCGTGCGCGCGGCGCCAAGGTCACGGACATCGTCGTCCTTGTGGTTGCGGCCGACGACGGTGTGATGCCGCAAACGATCGAGGCCATAAATCACGCCAAGGCGGCGGAGGTTCCGATTATCGTCGCGATCAATAAAATCGATAAACCGCAGGCTGACCCCGACCGTGTGCGCAACGAGCTTCTACAGCACGAGGTTATTGTGGAGAGCATGTCGGGTGAAACGCTTGAGGTGTCGGTCTCGGCGCTGAAGCGCACGAACCTCGACAAGCTCTTGGAAGCCATTCACCTGCAGGCCGAGCTCCTCGATCTCAAGGCAAACCCCAATCATTCGGCCGAAGGCATTGTGGTCGAGGCGAAGCTGGAGCGCGGCCGCGGCCCTGTCGGAACCGTACTCGTGCAGCGCGGCACGCTTCGCGTTGGCGACATCGTCGTTGCCAGCACGGCATGGGGACGCGTGCGCGCTCTTATCGACGATCGCGGCGTCAACACGGAGGAAGCCGGTCCCTCGGTTCCCGTCGAGATTCTGGGCTTCGACGCAGCACCCGAGGCTGGCGATCAATTCGCCGTTGTCGAAAGCGATGCGCGTGCCCGCGAGATCACCGACTATCGTGTCCGCAAGCGGCGTGAGGCTCTGGGCGGGGGTGGCACGGCGCGCACGCTCGAGCAAATGATGCAGCGGCTCAAGGAGGCTGACCGCAAGGACTTCGATCTCGTCGTGAAGACCGACGTGCAGGGCTCTCTGGAAGCGATCGCCGGCGCGCTGCGCAAGCTCGGCACGGATGAGGTGGAGGCCCGAATAGTCCATTCGGGAGTCGGCGGCATTACAGAGTCCGACGTAGCGCTTGCCAACGCCTCCAAGGCCGTGATCCTGGGATTTAACGTTCGTGCGAATGTTCAAGCTAAGGCTGCTGCTGATCGTGATGGTGTCGAGGTTCGCTACTACAACATCATCTACGATCTCGTCGATGACGTGAAAGCAGCAATGTCGGGGCTACTGGCGCCGACGATCCGCGAAGTGTTCCTCGGCAACGCCGAGATTCTGGAGGTGTTTAACATCTCCAAGATCGGCAAAGTCGCGGGCTGCCGCGTGACCGAGGGCAAGGTAGAGCGTGGCGCAAAGGTGCGCCTCATCCGCGACGACGTCGTGGTCCACGAGGGCACACTTTCCACCTTGAAGCGCTTCAAGGACGAAGTGCGCGAGGTGCCCGCGGGCCAAGAGTGCGGCATGGCGTTCGCCAACTACCATGACATCCGCGCCGGCGACATCATCGAGTGCTTCAACATCGAAACGGTCGCGCGGACACTGTAATTGTTTTTCACGTCTTTTGGTGTCGGGCCGAGGGCTTCGATATATTTTGAAGAGGCCGTGCGCGGTTCCACCCGCGCCGGAACGACAATGGCAAAACATTCCCATAGAGCGGCAGACCATTCCGCGCCTTCGCAACGTCAACTGCGCGTCGGCGAGCTTGTTCGGCACAAGCTTGCAGAGATGCTATCGCGCGGCGACATCCACGATGACGTGTTGGCGTCGCACGTGGTCACCGTTCCCGAAGTGCGCTTGTCTCCCGACTTGAAGCTTGCAACCGTCTACATCATTTCGCTTGGTGGCACCGATACGGAGCAGGTGCTGGATGCCTTGAACCGGCACAAGAAATACATTCGCGGAGAGATCGCGCACGCCGTGAATCTGAAATTTTCACCGGAGCTGCGTTTCCGCAGAGACGAGACGTTCGACGAGGCAAGTCGTATCGACGAGTTGTTATCAAACACCCATGTCCGCCACGACGTGGACAAGGATTAAGGGCCAGCGCCGCTTTCCCATGACACGTCGCAAGAAAGGAAAACCCATTCACGGTTGGCTCGTGCTCGACAAAGGGTTGGGCATGACGTCGACGCGAGCCGTCGGTGCCGTAAAGCGCCTATTCGACGCGCAAAAAGCAGGTCATGCAGGAACGCTTGATCCACTCGCAACCGGCGTCTTACCGATCGCATTGGGTGAGGCAACCAAGACGATGCCGTACGCCGTTGACGGAGAGAAATCCTACCGCTTCACCGTGCGCTTCGGCGCTGAGACCGATACCGACGATGCTGAAGGGCGCGTGGTGCGCACTGGCGAGACGATGCCCACGCTGCCGGAGATCGAGGCGGTGCTGCCGCAGTTTACTGGCGAGATAGAGCAAGTGCCGCCGCGCTTCTCAGCAATCAAGGTCGATGGCGCGCGTGCCTACGATCTTGCGCGTGACGGCGAGGATGTCCAGCTGCAGCCGCGCGTGGTCGTGGTTGAGGATTTACGCCTCGTCGAGATGCCGGACGCGGCGGAAGCTGTCTTCGAGGCCGAGTGTGGCAAGGGGACGTATGTGCGCGCGTTGGCGCGTGACATGGGCCGGGCTTTAGGCTGCTTTGGCCACGTGATCGCGCTGAGGCGCACGAAGGTGGGGCCGTTCGTGGAGGCGGCGGCCGTGTCGCTCGACGTGCTCAAGGCAGCGGCGCAAGCCGGTGAAGAGGCGTTAACCGCCCACCTTCAGCCTGTCGAAGCGGCGCTCAATGACATCCCTGCAGTGGGCGTTAGCCCCTCTGATGCAGCATGTCTCGCTAAGGGCCAGGCGGTCCTGATCCGCGGGCGCGACGCGCCTGTGATGTCGGGTGCGGCGTTTGCCCACTTCAAAGGCCGCATTCTGGCGCTCGGCGAGCTGGAGAAAGGTAGCTTCCACCCCAAGCGAGTGTTCAACTTTGGGAGTGCGGCAAGTGTGTCACGGCACAAAGTGGGAACATGAGGCTGCGTTCATAAGAGGCCTTTGCAAGGAGAAGACTTTCCGCTCGCGGGGATGGGCGGCTCGTGTATAAGGACGTGCATTACACAATTCTCGCGACTTTGCTGGACGACATCCCGGCTGTGGCCGCATCGGTGAGGCCAAACGCCTCGCATCACTTCCAACCAGAAAGGATTCCCGATGTCGATTACTGCGGAGCGCAAGACCGCGCTCATCAAGGAGAATGCAACCAAGCCCAACGATACCGGCTCGCCTGAAGTTCAGGTCGCGATCCTCACCGCGCGGATCAACCATCTCACCGAGCATTTCAAGATACACAAGAAGGACAATCACTCCCGTCGTGGCTTGCTGAAAATGGTGAGCCAGCGGCGGCAGCTGCTCGACTACGTCAAGCGCAAAAACGTGCAGCGCTATCAGAACATCATCGAGAAGCTTGGCATTCGCCGCTGACGGAGCATATGCCTTCGCTGCAGCAACTGCGACGACCCGTTGCGCCCTAGCTTGTTCTTCGAGATCACCATGCGCGACGGCAGCTCCGGAAATACCGGTGCTACTGGCGTTCCTTCTTAGAACGCGCCGCAAGAAAACGAACGAAACCAGATTGAACGAAAGACCGAACATGTTCGACATCCATCGTGTGGAAATTGAATGGGGTGGGCGAAAGCTGACACTCGAAACCGGCCAGATGGCGCGCCAGGCCGACGCGGCCGTCTACGCCCAGTATGGCGAGACAAGTGTTCTTGCCACCGTCGTTGCCGCCAGAACCCCGAGAGCTGGCATCGACTTCTTCCCCCTGACCGTCAACTATCAAGAGAAAACGTACGCCGCCGGCAAGATTCCGGGCGGTTTTTTCAAGCGTGAAGGACGCCCGGCGGAGAAAGAGACGCTGACCTCGCGCCTGATCGACCGGCCCATCCGACCGCTGTTCGTAAAGGGCTTCAAGAACGAGACGCAGGTCGTCATCACCGTGCTCTCTCACGACATGGAAAATGACCCGGACGTCCTCGGCATGGTTGCGGCCTCTGCCGCGCTGACGCTTTCCGGCGTTCCGTTCCTGGGCCCCATTGCGGCGGCGCGCGTCGGCCTTATCGGCGGCGAGCTGGTGCTCAATCCGATGATCGACGAGATGCAGGAAAGCGCGCTCGACCTGATCATAGCCGGCACCCAGGACGCTATGATGATGGTGGAGTCGGAGGCCAAGGAGCTGCCTGAGACGCAGATGCTCGAGGCCGTGATGTTCGGCCACAAGCACTTCCAGCCGGTGATCCAAGCCATCATCAAGCTCGCCGAAACGGCGGCGAAGGAGCCGTGGGACATTCAGCTTCCCGACGCCGGCAAGTACGCCGCCAAGGTGCGGGAGATCGCCGAGGCCGATCTCAAGGAGGCGTTCTCCACCAAGGAAAAGCAGAAGCGCAATGAGCTGGTCGACGCGGCTAAGGACAAGGTCTTTTCTGAGATCACCATTCCCGACGGCGACACGAGTGAGCAGGTTTTGCTCGCCGGCGCGTTTAAGGATCTCCAGAGCGAGATCGTGCGTGGCAACATCGTCAAAACCGGGCAGCGCATCGACGGACGCGACCTAAAGACCGTGCGATCCATCGTGTCACAGGTGCACGTTCTGCCGCGAATGCACGGTTCGGCACTGTTCACGCGCGGTGAGACGCAGGCGCTCGTCGTGGCCACGCTCGGCACTGGCGAAGACGAGCAGTTCGTCGACGCGCTCGAAGGCACCCGCAAAGAACGCTTTATGCTGCACTACAATTTCCCGCCCTACTCCGTGGGTGAGACGGGGCGCATGGGCACACCCGGCCGGCGCGAGATCGGCCACGGCAAGCTCGCCTGGCGCGCTATGCACCCGATTATGCCGGGCCCAGAAGAGTTCCCTTACACCATCCGCGTCGTCTCAGAGATCACCGAGAGCAACGGCTCGTCCTCCATGGCGACCGTGTGCGGCACCTCGCTCGCTCTAATGGACGCCGGCGTGCCACTCAAAGCCTCGGTGGCCGGCATCGCCATGGGGCTGATCAAGGAGGGTGACGATTTCGCCGTGCTCTCCGATATTCTCGGCGACGAGGATCATCTGGGCGACATGGACTTCAAGGTGGCTGGGACCGAGAAGGGTGTCACCTCTTTGCAGATGGACATCAAGATCACCGGCATCACCGAGGAGATCATGCGCATCGCGCTCGATCAAGCGCGCGACGGTCGGCTGCACATTCTCGGTGAGATGGGCAAGGCGCTGGGCAGCTCGCGCAGCGAACTTGGCGAGCATGCCCCGCGCATCGAGACCATCAAGATCCCGACTGACAAGATCCGCGAGGTGATCGGCTCGGGCGGTTCGGTTATCCGGTCGATCGTGGAGGAAAGCGGTGCCAAGATTGACATCAGCGACGACGGGACCGTGAAGGTTGCCGCGGCCAAGCGCGAGTCGATCGAGGCGGCGCTAGATCGCATCAAGGCGATCACGTCGGAGCCGGAGGTCGGTACGATCTATAAGGGCAAGGTCGTCAAGATCATGGACTTCGGCGCGTTCGTGAACTTCTTCGGCGCCAAGGACGGGCTGGTGCACATCTCGCAGCTTGCCCAGGGCCGCCCGGCCACCGTCGGCGAAGTGGTGAAAGAGGGCCAGGAGGTCTACGTCAAGCTTCTCGGCTTCGATGATCGCGGCAAGACGCGGCTTTCCATGAAGATCATCGACCAGGAGACGGGCAAGGAGATCCCGCGTGCCGAGGGCGAGGCGGAGCCCGAAAGCGAGTTCCGCTCCGAGCGCCCGCCGCGGCGTGATCGTGGAGGTGGTGACCGCCGCCCGCGCAGAGATCGCGAGGCAAGTTAGCATTTCGCACACGTTCAAGAGACGAATGAAGCCGCCGGATCGCTCCGGCGGTTTTTTGTTTGCGGGGGCGGTGCGACCGGACTGTAGTGCAAACGATGCCAGGGTCCTGCCAGGGCCGGGAGGACAAATCAGCAAGCAGCTCGCCACAGTCATCGATGTCGCCGTGCAGCGCCATCATCTGGGTGGGTTGCTGAAAGAACCCTTCCACGTCAGGAGCAAAGGGCCCAGGCTCAAAAAAAACCGCCTGATGCAAGCTCCCCTGGCGCTGCGCCAGTGCTCCCCGTACGTTCGAGCCTGAAAACGTCAATCGAAGGGGCGACTAATGGTTACCAAGCTAAAGAATCTCAAGAAGCTTAGCGACCGAGGGGGCAACCTGACCCCGGTTTACGCGCGCTACCAAATGGAGCACCCGGTTCCAAAATTCGAACTCGCCGAGCAGGAACTCAGGCCCAATACCGCCTACGACCTCATCCATGACGAACTGATGCTTGACGGCAATGCCCGGCTCAACCTGGCGACGTTCGTCACGACTTGGATGGAGCCGGAGGCCGAGAAGCTCATGGCCGAGACTTTCGACAAGAACATGATCGACAAGGACGAATACCCATTCACGGCCATGATCGAGGAGCGTTGTGTGAACATAGTTTCTCGACTCTTCAACGCCCCGAGCACGGGCGTGGGCGCGTCCGCGATCGGCTCTTCGGAAGCGGTGATGTTGGCGGGTATGGCGCTGAAGTGGCGGTGGCGCGCGCGCATGAAAGCCAAAGGCAAGCCAACCGACAAACTGAACATTGTGATGGGCAACAACGTGCAGGTCGTGTGGGAGAAATTCGCACGCTATTGGGACGTGGAACCTCGCTACATCGAGATGGAACCAGATCAGTACACGATCACGCCCAAAGGCGTCCTAAACGCGGTAGATGAAAACACCATCGGCGTCGTGGCCATCCTCGGGGTCACCTACACAGGGGGCTACGAGCCGATCGAAGCAATTCACAAAGCACTGGAAAAGCACAACGCCGCGACCGGTCATGAGATACCGATGCATGTCGACGCCGCGTCGGGCGGCTTCGTAGCGCCCTTTCTTCAGCCCGAATTAAAATGGGATTTTCGCTTGCCGCTGGTGAAGTCCATTAATGTATCAGGGCACAAGTACGGCTTGGTGTACCCAGGTGTGGGCTGGGTTGTCTGGCGCGCGCAAGAGGATCTGCCCGAGGATCTGGTCTTCCATGTCAACTACCTGGGCGGCGACATGCCGACCTTTACGCTCAACTTCTCGCGACCCGGCAATCAGATCGTTGGCCAGTACTACAACTTCCTGCGCCTGGGCCGGGATGGCTACACGCGGATCATGAAGGGCCTTCGGGAGACGGCCATGTACCTTTCCAAAAATGTAGAGAAGATGGGACCGTTCAAGCTTATCTCCCGCGGTGACACGATCCCCGTATTTGCATTTGCTCTGAAGGACTCTAGCCGCTACAGCGTCTTCGACCTCTCTGACAAGCTTCGCGAACAAGGCTGGCAAGTGCCCGCCTACACGATGCCACCCAAGGTCGACGATCTGGCCGTGCTGCGGATCGTGGTGCGTGAGGGTTTCAGCCGCGACCTCGCGGAAATGTTATTGGCTGATCTGCGCAAGGCGATCGGGTACTTCGAGTCACAAACCGGACACACGGTAAGTGAGCCAGCACCCCATTTCGCGCACATATAATTTGCTTGTCCGCAATTCGCCAAACAATGCACTCCCGGCCGGGCGGTTTATGCCACTAATTGCTGGGGACTTCTGCTCTGGGAATTCTGATACCTGTGAACCTCGGCTCGATCCGTAGTCCGAGCCCCAGGTAAAGAACTTGTATCGGAGTGTTCGATCGAATGATCATGAAGAAATGTCTGCTGGCGGCAACCTTGACCGCTGCCCTCATGTTTGCTGCGTCGGTCAGTGCGCAAGAAGAGAAGCCAAAGCCTCAAATTCTCTTCACCAACGTCAATATCTTTGACGGTTTCAGTGACAAGCTCGCCGAAGGTATGAGCGTCCTCGTCGAAGGCAACCTCATCAAGAAAGTCGCCAAAGGCAATATCGAGGCCAGCGCCAACGCAACTGTCATTGATGGTGACGGGCGCACGCTGATGCCAGGGCTGATCGATGGACACACACACTTGAACATGACCACCGGCGTCGTCGGCATCGAGAAAATGCCGTGGGACGAAATTGGTGTTCGATCAACCATTATGGCGCGAGACTGGCTCAATGATGGATTCACGACCGTACGCGACATGGGTGGCATGGGCGGCAGGGGGTTGAAAAGGGCAGTCGATGCAGGCCACTTGATCGGTCCCCGTATCTATCCGAGCGGCGGATGGATAGGTCAGACTTCAGGCCACCAGGATTTTCGTGTCGATAGCATGCGGAGCATGGCGACCGGGAACATTGATTCACATACGCAAAGACTGGGCATCACCCGTACCGCAGACGGACCCGAGCGCGTATTGGAGGCGGCGAGAGACAACCTATTTAACGGCGCAACACAACTGAAGATAATGACCGGTGGAGGTGTCGCCAGCCAGAATGATCCCCTCCATGTGTTGACCATGACAACGGAGGAGATCGAGGCCGCAGTAAAAGCCGCGAGAGATTTTGATACATATGTCGGCACGCATGTTTTTTCGCCGGAAGGGATTCGACGCAGTCTGGATGCGGGTGTCATGACTATCGAGCATGGCTTCTTTATTGATGAAGAAACCATGATTTACCTGAAGAAAAAGGGCGCATTTCTAGTATCACAAATGACAGGAATCGCTCCCGAGCAGGCAAACAACCCGGTTCTTACGCCAGTCAGTCTTGCGAAGCTGAACTTGGCATTCAAGCTGTCAGGAAACTTTGTCGAACTGGTCAAGAAACACAAACCAAACTTTGTATTTCAAACAGACGCTCTTGGTGACTTCGGCGCGGTCGCAAAACAGCGTGCCTATGAAAAATATCGGCACGCCGAACTGTTTGGCAACTTCGAAATGTTGAAGGCCGCAACATCAACTGCAGGTAAAATGCTGCAATTGACGGGAAAGCTGAATCCTTACCCTGAGGGTCCATTGGGTGTGATCCAGGAAGGTGCTTACGCCGACATTTTGATCGTCGACGGAAATCCAATCGAGGACGTTACCGTTATCGGCGCAGTGGATGCGTGGTTTAGCGCCCCGCCACGTAAAGCCGAAGTGAAGACCATCCGCGTGATCATGAAGGACGGCAAGATCTACAAGAACACGTTGTGATGTATGCCAGCCGGTGCAGGGGCGTGCGCCCTTGGCTCTGGCGACGGTGGATCGGATGCGTCGCGCAATTGCTGCTCAATCCGGCGCGGCACCCAAGCGAAGATAAGATCGCCGTCTTCGGCGTACGCACCCGTTTGAGCATGTAGACGGCAGAGCACCTAACGTTTCTCTTGTGAAAGGCGGATGGCGGAGTCGTGCCCGGGCTGTCCTCCCGAAGCATCGCTTGGTTGGGTCAACGACCGGCCACGCTCGCCTGATCTTGGGCTCAAACAAGGTTTAACTGAGGGCGCTATCACGTTGTGTTTCCAACGGAATCCACGCGATATGCAATATCAACTCAATTATATTACGAATACTATAGTATACCCATGCATTTATCTAATAAGAACGCCAAATGCTCGCGAGATTTACAACATTATGAGTATCTATACCTCAAGAAAACGCCACGTTTCCAGATTGTTGTTGTCTCGGGCGCAGGGGTTTTGATTAGGAGACATCAACATGTCAGCCAAGGTTTTCAGCACTGCAATCATCGCTGGCCTTCTCGTCGCGTTCGCCGCTCCTGCGTTTGCAGCGGACGATCCCCCCACAAAAGCCGACTGCGAGCAGCAGGGCATGAAGTGGGATGAGGCGAGTGGAAAGTGCGTGAAATAACATAAGGGGGAAGGGCTTAGGCGGCGGGTCGAGAGACCCGCTGCCGGCTCATGAGAAAGCTGCCCATTGAGGCGGTCACTCACTCAGCGGCATTCGCTCTTCGCGTTGGTCGCAACGTCCGGCAGACGGCAGTAATGCGCCTCCCAAGCTACTATCTCTGTGCGCGTTTGACGTTTGCCAGAAACTGCTCGACTTCCCGACTTTCAGGTTCCAGCTCTTTCAGCAGCTCGGCACGTTTCAGTGCTGATAGATATTGACCATCCCGCAACTCATAGCTGGCAAGCAGGTGGAGAAGGTCGCGGTCGTAAGGATTGCGTGACAGCGCGTCCTTCAATAGCTCGATTGCTTCGGTGGGCTTGCCCGTATCGTTGAGCGCTACGCCAGCAACGTATGCAAATCGCGGGATATCGGGTGCCGCTTTTGCCGCCTCGGCGAGTTTGTCGAGCGCTTCATCAAGACGCTTCTGGCGCACAAGCGATAAGCCAAGCGCATGCATAAGCACGGCCGACTCCGGATTCTGCGTTAGGCCGTCATGCAGCGCTGCTTGCGCACCGGCCTCATCTCCCTGCGCTCGACGGTTTTCCGCAAGGGCGACATAGGCCGGAGAAAACGACTTATCCAACTCGAGCGCTTTGAGAAGCGCCGCTTCAGCATCGGCTTGCCGGCCGCGCGCAATAGCGAGGTTAGCGAGATTGATCTGGGACTCCGGCCTTTCGGCATTGAAGCGCTGAGCCGCAATGTATTCGTCGAGTGCGGTGTCGAACAGCTTGCGATCCCCTGGCTTTAGTTGCTGCTCGATCTGGCCAGCTAGTGCGCGCGCCGCGTCCATTCGCACAACACGAACGTCGTCAGCGAGCAAAGGTGGAAGAAGTGCAAGCCGCACCCGCGGGTCGGTCTCGGCAAGTGTTGCGATGGCTGCCACGCGTACGACTGGATCGGGATCCTTTAAGGCATCGATGACAATCGAAATTGACTTTGGCGAAAGGAAGCGTCCCAACCGGGCTATGGCACTGGCGCGTGCGATGGCCGGCTGCGACGTGTCTTTTGCGATCCGCATGAGCAGGACCTGGGCACCAGGTTCGCCACGGTCGCCTGAGTGCAGGGCCTGCGCATAAGTTTGATAACCCGGCTTTGGTGATGGGTACCAAGTCTTGATGGCATCGGCAGCCCAGGTCGCCGTTTTGTCGGTGTGGCACTGATTGCAGGCATTGGGCGTGCCAAGAATGCGCGTGAGATCGGGCCGGGGGATGCGAATTGAGTGATCATGACGCGGGTCGACGATCATGTAGGTCGTTGTTGGCATATGGCAGTTGACGCATTCAGCTCCCTTCGAGCCTGCGCGGTGGTTGTGATGTGCTGGTGAGTTGAACTGATCTGGCGCATGACACTGCGTACAGACGGCGTTGGCTGGTGCGCGAAGCTTTTGCGTATGGGGGTCGTGGCAGTCAGAGCAAGTCACGCCTGCGGCGTGCATGCGACTCTGCAGAAAGGACCCATGCGTGTAGACCTCGTCGCGTTGTTGGCCATCAGGGTGATAGAGACCTTGTGCCAGAAGGGCCGGCCGGAAAGCATCTTGAAAGCGCTGCGTTTGCTCATCGGAGAATTGGCCGCGCCTGGCATGGCAGGTGGCGCAGACCCCAATCTCCTTGTTGGTCCTGCGATCTTGGGAGCGGGATGCCGTGCCGGTTGACGATGGAGTCCATGTGACGCCCCTTCGTTCATCGAAACTCAATCGGAAGCCTTTGCCTTTGTCCTCCGAGCCCTGCCACTCATCTTTCTTTGAAGCCCAGGACAAATGTTGCGAAGCCGGGCCATGGCAGGCTTCGCATCCCACGTTTATCTCAGACCAGGTGGTGTGGAAGCTATCGGTTGCGGCATCGTAGTTCTTCTTGAGATTTGTAGAGTGGCAGTAGGCGCATTGGTGGTTCCAGTTTTGATCGATGCCAGTCCAGTGAAGAGGATGTCCGGCCGTCAACTTCTGGTCGGGGTAGAGATGGAACCAGCGCTGGCCGCCCTCATCCTTCGGCCGCGCATCCCAGGCAATGCCCAACGCCTGCATCCGGCCATCGGGAAGTGAAATGAGATATTGCTGAAGGGGAGCGATCCCAAACGTATAGGGGACCTTGAATTCCGCGATCTCACCATCGGGGCCTTCTGTTCGGACCCAAAACTTTCCATCCTTTTTGAAGAAGACCGTTTCGGCACCGTCCTTGGTGAAAGTGGTTCCATCGAAGGGACCCAACACCGTCTCGTCCGTCGCCTCCTGCATAGCTGCGGCGTGTTGCGATGTGCTCCATGCCGCATGCTCGCGCGAGTGGCAGTCAACACAGGTCGATGAGCCGACAAACGTCGGTAGCGCATGAGGACGCGACTGGGAGGAAGTCCCTTGCACCTCGGCGGCAACGCGCGGCGAGGCAACGTAAAAGCCAACGCAAATAAAGATGAGCCCGTATGCTACTGCAAGCGCAGCTGCCGCATGCAAGGAACGACGGGTTGCGTTGCTGCTCGCCTTATTCACCGACGCCTACTCTCCAACGCTGCCCCACTACTGAGAGCAGCTTGCGCAGCAATAATGCAAGGTATCCTGCTTCAGTTCATTAATCGGTTCCAGAAGACTTACGGTCAGTCCGCCACAGGACATCCGCAAGCACGGCGCGTGTTTCCCGCGGCCTGTTTACAGCGCCCGCAACAATCAATCTTTTTGGATCGCAAGCATGCGAGTGGCAAAGGCGAATATGTAGCCGGTCGACCAGCCGAACATGAGCACGCCCGTTGCTGATTCAAGCGGTCTCAGCAGACGCATTTGCTGAGGGATCGGGATCTCTCCGCAGAGCTGTTACCGGTGTTGTCGCGTGTGCTCAAGCGTCCGACGGGCCGGAATTACAGCAAAAGGGTGGCTTAGATGCACGCAATGCCGCAGAAAACGTCGGAGGGCGACGTGCAAAGTCCTTTAGC
>JAUWCP010000325.1 GCA_030609245.1 Hyphomicrobium sp. | reverse complement strand
GGCCGTAGGCTAGATACCATCTGGCTTTACGAGGCCCCGACCCTCTTTAACGTTACGAGCTCGGCCAATCCGTTGTTACGATTCTCGCGCGTCCTCATGCTTATGTGAACTGTACGAAAAACCGGGCCGGTTCGATCCACGCGGGCCCTTGGCCGCCCGACAATTCAGCAATTCCTGCTGCGGCAAACTGGCCGCACAACCGCGACGCGGACAAGGCGCTGCGCATTAAATTTAGGCAACTCGGCCGCGCCGGCGCGTTACGCTGAGGCTTGGTCGTCCTGTCGAAGCCCTCTCGGATTAACGAAATTTCACGAGGCATCCCAATCGCGTGAAGGCGCCGGCAGATGCTCGAGAAAGTTATACCTCTTTTGCGCTAATGCGCCGTTTCCAGAGCCTCGACGAGTGCGCGCAAATCGTCGGGTAACGGGCTGGAAAAGTGCAGCTTTTTGCCGGTGACTGGGTGCTCGAACCCGAGCTCCGTGGCATGCAAGGCCTGTCGTCCTAGCTGCGTCAGTCTTTCCTGCGCCGCTGGCGTGAGCGTGCTGATGCTCGCCTTGAAGCCGCTTCCGTAGGTGGAATCGCCGAGCAAGGGGTGTCCGATATGGGCAAGATGCACGCGGATTTGGTGCGTGCGTCCGGTCTCGAGCTGCAATTTTAGAAGCGAAACAGGGCGGGTGCTGCGTCCACTTTCGAAAGTATTGATAACCTCGTAGTGCGTTACCGCGCGCCGCCCCGTCTCGGCTTTCGTCACCGCCATTTTGGCACGGTTTGTTGGGCTGCGCCCCAACGGTGCGTCGATGCTTCCGCGCGGGCGCGTTGGCTTGCCCCAAACGAGCGCAAGATAGGTTCGTTTCAGCCGGCCGTCGACGCCGTGGGCGGCAAACTGCTGGCTCAAGCCTTGGTGTGCTGCGTCCGTCTTCGCCACCACGAGCAAACCGGATGTTCCCTTGTCCAAGCGATGCACGATGCCCGGCCGCTTCACACCGCCAATTCCAGACAGACTTGCGCCGCAGTGCGCGATGAGCGCGTTTACGAGCGTGCCCGAGGCATGCCCGGCGGCGGGATGCACGACAAGGTGGGCAGGCTTATCGACGACGATGAGCTGATCATCCTCATAGACGACATCGAGCGCCATTTTTTCCGCCCCAGGTGCTGCGGGCTCGGGCTCGGGAACCGAGATTGTAAAGGTTTCACCTGGTTTGACCCGGTGTGCCCCGTCTCTTATGGTTTGCGCCGCTCCGCTGGCGACATTGCCGGCGCGGATCAGCGCTTGAACTCGTGCGCGGCTGAGCCCCTCGGCCTGCTCTGCCAGGAAGCGGTCCAAACGGGTCCCGACGTCTTCTTGCGCTACGGCTACCGTGATTAGATTTTCGCGACTTGTTTCCATCGCTTCGGCGACATCCTTGTAGGAGAGAAATTCATGCAAGCCTCCAGCAGTGCCGCCGCTGCTTCGCAACAATCGGCGAGCGAGCCCATGCGTTCTGCTCAAGCACCACATGCGCGCACGCAGACCATCCTCAAGTTTGTCGTCGTCGCGCTGGGTGTCGTGATGGTGGCCGGACTTGCGCTTGTGATCGGGCGCATTATCTATCTCGCGTCGGCGCCGCCCGCACAACCCGCGGCATCTTCTGCAGTAAGTTCAACTCAGACGCTGCAACTGCCGCACGGCTCGGAAGTGCGCTCCATTTCGCTGTCGGGCAATCAGATGGCCGTGCACTACGAGATGCCGGAGGGCTCAGGCATCGCCATTCTGGACCTCGCGACGGGCCGGGAAACAACGCATGTGTCGATCGTGTTTGTTCCTGCGGGCAACTGAGGATGTGCCGGGCTTTCTTAGCACGGAGCCCAAAGGAAAGGCTTGATCGAGGGGCCTTGCCTCACATATACGTTGGCCTCTTGCGCTGCCCCGTTCGTCTAGTGGCCTAGGACGCCGGCCTCTCACGCCGGTAACAGGGGTTCGACTCCCCTACGGGGCGCCAATACTCCCCTAAGCTATTGATCTTCCGGAAGTCCTTGTTCTTCAAGGGCTTCGTTCACTCGACTGCTACGTTTTTCTGCTACGTAGCGGGGCATGACCGAGATGGCGAAGTTTCCCTATCTAACCGACCGCAAGGGTAGCTGCAACCTCTACTACAAGCGCGAGGTTTCGCCTCAGCTTCGAGCAGAGGGCCGCCCTTCGCAAGTCTGGCGTTCGCTACGGACCTCGGACCGGAAAAAGGCTGAGGCCGCCTACGGTGCGAAGCACGCTGAGGTCGAAGCGCTGTTCGCCCAGTGGCGGCAGGACGACACGCAGCCGGTCGGGTCAGTCCAGCCTCAGCTGCCCGTCAAGGGTGCTCCTAATTTCGTCCCGTTGACCCCCGCCCTGCTGCGCCGTTTCGCCGACGCCCACTACCTCAACGTTTACGACGATGATTTCAAGTGGCGC
>JAUWCP010000050.1 GCA_030609245.1 Hyphomicrobium sp. | reverse complement strand
GTTACTTTTCTCGGCGCGTCTGGTTACAATTGGCTGGGTCTGTGCATGTGTCGCGGTGCTCCCGGCGGCGCTGCTTGCTTACAGGCTCGATCTGCAGAATGCCTCCTGGCTACAGAGGTCGGCGCAGCACCGCATTGAGATTTGGAACGCGACAGCGGAAAAAGCTCTCCAAGTCCCATTATTGGGTGTTGGCGCTCATTCGACCTATGTGCAAGATCGAGAGCTGGGTCCTCCTGTAAAGCGCGGCGGGGAATATCGTAGCCTGCGCCCGCTTTCTACTCATGCGCATAGCGTCTATTTGCAGACGTGGTACGAGCTTGGTTTGATCGGGGCGGCGCTGCTGACCTTGTTCGGGCTTTCCATTTTGAGTGCAATCAGATCCCTGACTCGCGCCGTTCAGCCCTACGCGTATGCAACCTTTGCTTCTGTGGCGACCGTCGCGGCTTCCAGTTACGGCATGTGGCAGATCTGGTTCATGGCGCTATTCGGCTTCTGCGTCGTCTTATTCTCTCTGGGGCGTAGTATTTCGACGACGTGAAGCTGCTGCGCCCTGGGTCCGGCACTGGCAATCTTGCGAAAATTCGTGCATTGCAGCGCGCTGGCGGTCAATGCCAGGTGAACCTTCGACAGCCAGAGATGCCCGATCTAACCGCCTTCATCTCCGGATCCACAGGGTTTGTCGGGACTGCGACAGTCCGGGCCTTCGCGAAAGCAGGTATGCATGTTCGTGCCGGAACGCGCGCATCGCATAAAGATGTGCGCACCATTCCGTATGCCCATGAGGTCACATCCCATGGAGACATCGAGCATGAAGCTAGCTGGTCGCAGATTCTCAACGGCTGTGATGTCGTTGTTCACATTGCCGGCCCGGCTCATCTCAATCTCGGGCCGGCAGAGATCGCTCCAGCACAACGCGTCATCATAGAGGGGACGAAGAATCTGGCAGCCGGTGCCGCAAGGGCTGGCGTAAAACGCTTCGTCTATCTTAGCTCTGCGCATGTGTTCGGCTCGCAGAGCTCGCCTCGGCATCCCTTTCGCGAAGCAGATCAGACGCGCCCGCAGAGCCCCTACGCCATTGCCAAACAACAGGCAGAACGGGAGGTCATTCGCACAGCGGCGGGGAGTGACATGGACTATGTCATTGTGCGCCCGCCAATGGTCTACGGCCCCGGCGCACCGGGGAATTTTTCGCGACTGTTACGTCTTGTGGCCTCATCCTGGCCGCTGCCGCTAGGGGGCGCCCAAGCGTTGCGCAGCTTCATTGGCATCGATAATTTGGCGTCCGCGCTCCTCGTTGCGGCGGAACACCCTGCGGCATCCAACGACCTTTTCAGCATTAGCGATGGCGACGACTGCTCAACGGCCCAGATGATCCACCTGATTGCGCAAGCCCAAGCTCGCAGGACTTGGCTGTTTTGGGCGCCTCAATCCTTGTTGCTGATCGGCGCGCACCTGATGGGCAAACGTGCAGATTTCGACAAGATCTTCCAGCCGTTTCAGATCGACATTTCACACTTCAGAAACGCTACAGGCTGGCGTCCCCCTCTGTCCTTGAGAGAGGGGATATGTGATGCGATCAAGAGCGCACCTAATTTGAAACCGCACCGTGCTTGAGGATTGCGTTACAAGACAAAGGTTGCGCGCAAGGTGCGCCTGGCGCCACATGTTTGCGGCCGGTGCTAGGACAGCCGTATTTTTTTCCAAGGTTGCAGACAAGGTTGCAGAACCGATAAATTGCCGCTTATTGACAGTTGGCGGGGCTGATTGCGCCGGACGTCGGGGACGATAGGAACCCGGGGAGGGGGAGTGCCATGCTGGATATTCACTTCTTCGCGGTGTGCTTTTATGCCTTTGCCATCTCGGCCATGGTCGTTTACGCCTTTGCCACGACGGGGCTGCGCAACTTGTGTCTCGATCGCCCGAATGACCGGTCGAGTCACGAGCACCCCACGCCGAGGTGCGGCGGGGTCGGCCTGTTGTTTGGCGCGGTGTCCGCCGTCGCGTTCCTCGATCTCCCCGCCACGCTTACAACCATCGTCTGGCTCGCAGCGGCGCTCTTTGTTGTCTCGTTGTTCGATGATTTTTTGCATCTTCCACCCCTCGTGCGCCTCGGTGTGCACGCGGCGGTAGCGTTGACGGCTGCGCTGGTCTTAGGTGTGAGTTGGTCTGCCTGGTTGATCGTGGTCGTCGTGGGGTTGATGTGGATGAGCAATCTCTACAACTTCATGGATGGGTCTGACGCTCTCGCAGGCTTAATGGGCGTCATTGGATTTGCGGCTTACGCTGCTGGCGCATTCGTCGCCGGTGACGTCGCCTTCGCGCAGGTTTGCGCATGTCTTTCTGCGGCGACGCTCGGCTTCCTGATCTGGAATTGGCCGCCAGCGCGCATTTTTCTTGGCGATGGTGGAGCCATACCTTTAGGCTTTCTGGCCGGCGCACTTGGCTACTATGGCTACGCCCAAAGCCATTGGTCCATCGCGTTTCCGCTGCTTGTGTTCTTGCCCTTCATTGCGGATGCTAGTCTAACGCTCGTTCACCGTGCCATCCGGCAGCGCAACCTCTTACAGGCGCATCGGGAGCACCTTTACCAAAGGGTGCTCACCGTCCATGGCTGGACGAAGGCTGAGCTCGCGGCACTTGGCGCCGTCATTATGCTGCTATCGGCTGGCTGCGCCTTGCTATTTGCACGCGGAACGATTTTGGCAGGCCTTGTCGCGCTGTGTGTTGCCCTCGTCGCGATGGGGATTGCCGCGGTCGGACTTGAGCGAAAGGCCCGGAGCTGAAAGGCCAACTGCAAGATCTCCACAGCGCCATGGCCAGAATGTATCACGACAAGATGCTGCATTTACAGGGCCCGGCTGGTTGGCCGCAACCGCAAGTTTGATACTAAATGTCAGGGTGGAGCAGAGATCTTGCCTCCGGCCTCCAGCATGGCCTACTTTACGGGGCTGTCAGCCTGGAGGCTGGCTCGTGAGCACGGGGTTCCACTTTAGAAATTGGTATCGGTTTATGGTGATGGCAGGTCGCCATTCGCCGAAGTCTGGTCCGCAACGATGACGAGAAACCTATCCGCGCATCTCAGGCGTCTCGAAGCCGAGTCCATTTCGATCATCTACGAGGTGGCTAGCGAGTTTCGTCACCCGGTGATGCTCTATTCGATCGGCAAGGATTCGGGCGTGATGCTGCACCTTGCCCGCAAAGCCTTCCAACCCGGCCGCCTGCCGTTCCCGCTGATGCACGTTGACACGACGTGGAAGTTCCAGGAGATGATCGCGTTCCGCGATCAAATCGCCAAAGAATTCGGTTTTGAGCTGATCGTCCACGTCAACAAGGAAGGCTTGGAGCGCGGCATCAACCCCATCGATTCTGGATCGGCGCTGCACACAAACGTTATGAAGACGGAGGCGCTAAAGCAGGCGCTTGATGCGCACGGCTTCGACGCGGCAATGGGTGGTGCGCGACGTGACGAGGAAAAGAGCCGGGCGAAAGAACGGATCTTCTCGTTCCGTGGTCCTAACCACACTTGGGACCCGCGCAATCAACGGCCTGAACTTTGGCACCTGTTCAACACCAAGATCCGGCGCGGCGAGTCGATGCGCGTCTTCCCGCTTTCGAATTGGACTGAGCTCGATGTGTGGCAATACATTCTCGCCGAAGATATTCCTTTGCCCTCGCTCTATTTTGCCCAAGAGCGGCCTGTCGTTAACCGCGCGGGCAGCCTGATCATGGTGGATGATGAGCGCTTTAAGCTTGAGCCGGGCGAGGCTCCACAAATGCGCCGCGTTCGCTTTCGCACGCTCGGCTGCTATCCCTTATGCGGGGCAATCGAGTCCGATGCCGCAACGGTTGCCGACATCGTGCTTGAGATGCATTCTGCTCGGACATCTGAGCGGCAGGGGCGGCTGATTGACGGCGACACGAGCGCTTCCATGGAGCGCAAGAAGCGGGAGGGGTATTTCTAATGGAGATGCTCGATCACCGCGACGCACATTCCAGCGACACGCCTGTGGCGTCGAAGGATCTCTTGCGCTTTTTGACGTGCGGCTCGGTCGACGATGGGAAATCGACACTGATCGGACGGCTTCTTTATGACACCAAGCTCATCCTCGAAGACCACATGGCGACTTTGGAGTCTGATTCCCGCAAGTTTGGGACGACCGGAGACGAGGTGGATCTCGCGCTCCTGCTCGATGGTCTAGAGGCCGAGCGCGAGCAGGGCATCACTATTGACGTTGCCTATCGGTTCTTTGCCACGGGGCGGCGTTCCTTCATTGTCGCCGACACACCCGGGCACGAGCAGTACACGCGCAACATGGCGACCGGCGCGTCGAACACGGATCTTGCGGTGCTCGTTCTTGACGCGCGTGCGGGTCTAAGAACCCAGACACAGCGCCACAGCGTCATCTGCTCGCTTCTGGGTATCCGCCACATCGTTCTTGCCGTGAACAAAATGGATCTCGTCGGTCACGACAAAGAGGTCTTTGATCGCATTGTTAAGGACTATGTTGCGTTTGCGGCGTCCCTGCCGTTCACCTCTGTTGTGCCGGTGCCCATTTCCGCGCGCTTCGGTGACAACGTCACCGCGCGCAGTCCCAATACGCCCTGGTACGATGGCCCCACGCTGCTTGAACATCTGGAGACGGTCGATATCGAGTCGGACGTCATGGCCAAGCCATTCCGTCTCGCCGTACAGCGCGTCAACCGCCCCAGTGCCGATTATCGCGGGTTTGCCGGGCGCATCGCCAGTGGCCGTGTGCATACCGGTGATCAGATTGTCGTTGCGCGCGGCGGCACCGTGAGCACGGTTTCGCGAATCATGGGTGTCGACGGCGATGTAGAGGAAGCAGGCGCAGGCGACATCGTCACCGTCGAGCTTGCCGAAAATATCGATGTGGCGCGCGGAGATTTGCTGGGCGATCCGCGTGAACGCCCTGTCGTCGCCGATCAATTTGCCGCCCACATTATTTGGATGGCCGAAGAGCCGTTGCTGCCAGGTCGCTCCTACTTGATGCGCGTCGGCACGGCGTGGACGCTCGCTAGCGTCTCCACCATCAAGTACAAAATCGACGTTGCCGATATGACCCATCTCGCAGCGCCGACGCTTTCGCTCAACGACATTGGCGTGTGCAACCTGTCGACCTCGGTGCCGGTCGCGTTTGACCCATATGAGGAAAACCGCGAGACCGGCTGCTTTATCCTGGTCGATCGCGAGACCGATCACACGGTCGGCGCAGGCATGATCTCGTTCGCGCTGCGCCGCGCCACCAATATTCATCGTGAGCCGCTCGCCGCCGACAAGTCGCTGCGCGCGCACATGAAGCATCAGAACCCTTGCATCCTCTGGTTTACCGGATTGTCGGGATCGGGCAAATCGACGATCGCCAGGGCGCTCGAGGACCGGCTCACCGGCGCCGGCTATCACACATACATGTTGGATGGTGACAACCTTCGCCACGGCATCAATCGCGACCTCGGGTTCACCGACGCGGATCGCGTCGAAAACATCCGTCGCGCCGGCGAAGTGGCAAAGTTGTTCGTCGATTCAGGGCTGATTGTGCTGTGCGCCCTGATCTCGCCGTTCCGTGCCGAGCGGCACATGGTTCGCGATCTGGTCGAGGGTGACGAGTTCTTCGAGGTCTTCGTGGAAACGCCCTTAGAGGAGTGCATGCGACGCGACCCCAAGGGCCTCTATTTGAAGGCCAAGTCAGGCGCACTCAAGAATTTCACGGGCATTGATTCACCCTACGAGGTGCCTGAGCATCCCGACTTGACGTTGCACACGTTGGAAGCCTCACCCGAAGCGTTGGCCGAGATCGTTCTGAGACGCTTGCAGGACACGGGGCATTTGTTGTGATGTGTAGCGCCAGCGGGGGGCGCCCGCGCAACCTGTGCACCGGGGGAGGCACATGAGGTTTCTCGTTACCGGCGCTGCTGGGTTCATCGGCTATCACACCGCCAAAGCGCTTCTCGACCGTGGCGATGAGGTGATAGGTCTCGACAACCTCAACAGCTACTACGACGTGAAGCTCAAGGAGGCGCGGCTACGCCGACTTGAAGGGCGCAACGGCTTCAAGTTCCATAAGCTTGATTTGGCCGATCGTTCAGGGGTCGAGAGCCTGTTTACCGAGGAGCGCCCGGCCCGCGTCATTCACCTCGCTGCACAAGCCGGTGTGCGCTATTCGCTGGAAAATCCGCACGCCTATATCGACTCAAACATTGTTGGCACGCTGCACATCCTGGAGGGATGCCGCCACACGGGCGTCGAACACTTGGTCCTCGCGTCATCGAGTTCGGTCTATGGCGCCAACACGGCGATGCCGTTCAATGTGCACCAGAATGTCGACCATCCCTTGAGTCTCTATGGCGCCTCGAAAAAGGCAAACGAGCTGATGGCGCACACGTATGCGCACCTTTATCGCTTGCCCGTGACAGCCTTGCGCTTTTTCACCGTGTACGGGCCCTGGGGCCGCCCGGATATGGCGCTATTTTTGTTCACACGCAAGATCCTCTCCGGTGAGCCGATCGACGTATTCAACAATGGCAACCATGCGCGCGACTTCACCTATATCGACGACATCGTCGAAGGTGTCCTTCGTTCCGCCGACAAGGTCGCCGAGCCCAACGGCTCTTGGAGCGGCGATCATCCCGATCCGGCCACCTCTGCTGCTCCCTACCGGGTCTACAATATAGGCAACAACAATCCCGTTGAATTGATGCAGTTCATTGCCTGTATCGAGAAAGCGGTGGGTCGCGAGGCGAAGAAGAACTTCTTGCCCATACAGCCAGGTGACGTGCCGAAGACCTATGCTGACGTCGATGCGCTGGTTGACGATGTAGGCTTCAAGCCATCGACGCCGATTGAGGTCGGCATTCCCCGCTTTGTCGAATGGTATCGCAGCTATTATGGCTGAGTGGGCCGATGCGCGTGCCGGGCGCGACCCGTTACGTGATGGATACGGAGAACGGCAAGGAGCAGGGAGGCAGGCCCGCGCTCCTCTCCGCCTCCGCTGAGGCGGCACCGCAGCTCGCCTGGAGCGGCGCTTGCTGCCGTCGAACTCGTTGACAGTCCGCACAGGCGCCAGCGGTTTGATCACTTGCGTGCCATGACGGCCCGTTTCAGGGAAGGGCTGACACTGATGCGGCTTGAGACCGTTGCGGGTCAGCACCCCGTCGTTCCGTTGATGGTGAGGGACACGGACCGTACCGCCCGCCTCGTTGCGCACCTGCGAGCAAATGGGATCTTGGCGATGGGGTTGGGCTATCCCATCGTGCCTAAGGGTGACGATGAGATCGGCTTCCAGATGTGCGCCGACCACATGCCAGCCGACATTGACGAGGCGCTTAGCGCGCTCGAGCAGTTTTAGGCTGAAAACAGTCGGGCTATTTTACGGGTTCGATCTGCCCGCGCAGCTCTCCGTCCGGGTGGCGGGCTGTCCGCACTAGAACAAACCAACGCCCTGCAATGAGATCGGCCGCCTGTTTGTCTGAGAGAATTGCCGTGCCATCGAAGGGGCTATTGATATTGCGTAGCCTCAGCACGACGCCGGAGGATGGCCCATGTATGCCGGCCGCGGTGGCGTAAGTGCCAAGCCCGCCATAGCTGCCGCGCCATGTGAGCTTCCTGGTGCTGGTGTCATATGCGGCGCTCAGCTGGCCGGAAGCCTTGCTTTCCGTGCCCTGGACGCTCTTGAGTTCGGCTTTGAAGGTCAACCTCTCGGCGAAAGCGGCGGACCCCGAGACTGCGAAGATGACCGCCGTCAAGAGAAAAATCCCAACCCGTATGCCCGTTGCCGTCATTGCTGGCGTCTCCCTGCACAATCAACTCCGCCAAGACTTGACACGAAAGTTTTGAACTTCTTGTGGCGCTCAGATGCCAAGTGTCCATTTATGCACCCACCGCTGCGGGTGCGGAAGACTTGGCGCAAACATTCGCATCTTTGCGCCCTTAACCCCTGGCTCCGATGGCGAAATGGCGCTAATTCCTCTCCAGCAGAATTCCTGCCTACCCAGTAAGAGGTCGTCCAATGACAGAGAAACTCTCAGACATTGCCAACGCCATCGTTGCTCTGGGCAAAGGACTCCTCGCTGCCGACGAAAGCACAGGCACCATAAAAAAGCGCTTTGATGCGATCGGTGTGACCTCTACCGAGGAAACCCGCCGAGACTATCGCGAGATGTTGTTCCGGGACACCGAGGCCATGAAGAACCATGTCTCCGGTGTCATTCTTTATGATGAGACGATCCGGCAAAAGGCTGCCGACGGCACGCCGCTCGTCGACGTCATCAAGGCAGATGGCGCAGTGCCCGGCATAAAGGTCGACAGCGGCGCCAAGCCGCTCGCTGGCCCCACCTTGGAAATCGAGAAGATAACGGAAGGCCTCGATGGCCTGCGCGAACGTTTTGCGGAGTATTATCAGCTTGGTGCGCGCTTTGCGAAGTGGCGCGCGGTCATCACCATTGCCAACGGCGCACCCACTTGGAACTGCATCAAGGCCAACGCGCATGCTCTGGCCCGTTATGCCGCGCTGAGTCAGGAGGCGGGGATCGTGCCGGTCGTGGAGCCTGAAGTGCTGATGGACGGTCCCCACGCCGACCACACCATCGAACGCTGCTTCGAGGTGACCCAATGGATTCAACGCATGGTCTTTCGCGAGCTTTATGACGCTGGCGTTCAGCTCGACGGTATGATCTTGAAACCGAACATGGTGATCGCCGGCCAGAAATCGCCGAAGCAGGCAAGTCCCGAACAGGTTGCCGAAATGACGATCTCATGTCTGAAGACAACGGTCCCCCCCGCCGTCGCTGGCATCGCCTTTCTGTCCGGCGGCCAATCGGACGAGCAGGCGACCCGGAACCTGTCGCTGATGAATCAGATCGGCGGCCTGCCTTGGAAGCTCACATTCTCCTATGGCCGCGCGCTTCAGCATGCGGCGCTTCAAGCCTGGGGCGGCAAGTCAGAGAATGTCGCGGCCGCTCAGCGCGCTTTCACGCATCGCGCCAAGATGAACAGCCTCGCAGCTCTCGGCGAATGGAACGAGACGCTCGAGAAGGCGGCCTGAGACATTAGGCGCATGGTACCTGCTTTCTCTACCCCCCATCTTAGGGGTATCAGTTCGTACTGAGCGCGGCTCTCTCAGCCGCGCGGCTGCAATGTGCAGCCCAAGTTTCCAGTTCCAGCCCCCTGTTCGTGGAGAAAGCCGACCATGCATGTGACGATGGACAATGCCCGCGCCGCAATCGACGCAGCGCGCAAGGAAGCGGTGAAGCTCAAGACGCAAATGTGCATCGCCGTCGTCGATTCAGGCGCCAACCTGAAGGCGTTTGTGCGCATGGACGACGCCTGGGTCGGCTCGATCGACATCGCCATCAAGAAGGCGATGACGGCCGTCTATTTCGGGATGCCGACAGGCGAGATCGGTAAGTTATCCCAGCCCGGCAACTCGTTGTACGGCATTGAGCACTCGAACGAGGGTTTGATTACGTTTCCTGGCGGGTTGCCGATCGTCGATGAGGACGGCGTTCTGGTGGGCGCCATCGGAGTCAGTGGCAGCGCGGTGGAGAACGACCATGCGGTGGCCGAGGCCGGCGTCAAAGTGGTCGGTGTCAGCGACCTGCCGGCACACCCCTGGCGTACTTGAGCACGGCAATAAGCCGAACTTGGCGGTGCCTCAATCGAGACGTTCGACCTTGTCGGGCAAGTTCCCGTAGACGTGTACGCGATAGCGTGCGTTGTCGCATGTGAGGATCCAGACCGGCACGTTTGGTTTCGATGCCTCGACATCGCGTTCCGCCTTCTCCGCCTTGCCGCACTTGTAGCCCTGCTTGCGGATCTGCACGGCGATGATCTCGGCGGGCGTTTCTGGCTCGGCTTGGGCGCTGGAAATAAGCGCGATATCGCCGGCGCCAAAAGCGAGACCCAGAACAAGAACAGCGAGTGGTACGTGTCTGTGCATGACACAGTCATCCTGAAGGTCATTGGTGGGGCCCGGCGGAACGAAGATGCTGCCCGCCGGGCTGGTTGCTTGGGGTGAGACCCGAGCTATTGTTGATCTGCGTCCGCTAAGCGGCCACAGCTTCCTTTGCCTTGCGGCCGGCCATCGCCAAGAAGACGTAGCTCCAGCCGGAAAATAGCAAGTTTATACCAACGAGTAGGCCAAGCGCCCATGTTGCCGAACTTGGCAGCCCCAAGAAGATGAGAACGCCCACGGCGAGTGCGGCAATTCCGCTCAGCAGAAGCCAGCCCCAGCCCTCGGATGGGTGCACCCGATAGGCCATGATGATCTCCATAATGCCCTCTGCTGCGAAGAGGATGGCAAGCAGGATGGCCAATGTTAAGAGCCCGGTGAGGGGGAAGAAGGCCAGGTAGCCGCCGGCGATCAGGTAGAGGACGCCGATCAGCAAACTCCACAAGAAGCCCCCCCAACCTTGGGCAGAGAAGGCATGGATGATCATGAATACACCGCCGATGAGGAACAGCCAGCCAAGGAAAATCTTGGCGGCGATGGTGGAGACAAGGGGGAAGCAAATGGCGGCGATCCCCACCAAGATGAGAACAATGCCGAGGGCTAAAAACCAGCCCCATTTCTCCGCGATATGCGCTCTGGCCTGGGCCAGTTTCGCTTCGATATCGGCTTGCGACAAAGATTGAGCCATGGCGCGCCTCTCTCATTTGTTTTGTCAAAGTAATCCGTAAACATAGCACAATCGGAAACATCCGAGTTACCTGTCCATCCGCACAAGACCATTAAGGCTACCGCTGCGACATGGCGGTGTGCGAAAAAGAGGTCATCGAGCTGCCGTTGCAGTTGCATCCTTTCGTGCAGAGCGTGCTAAATTCTGTCCGGCCGCACGCAGGCTGCCGGATAACTGGTAAGCGCGGGTTTTCACTGGGATAAGCAATATCCGAGGCAAGGAGCGACCCGGCCCCATGAGATGGGTCCGGCGTGCCGCTTTTCCGCCCCAATACGGTTGAATAGGCTGCCAAATCCATGCAACCGGTGGCCGAGTAGTGGCATAGGGATTGTGCCGATGGCACGCGAGGATCGACCAAGACTTTGTATCTTCGCTGAGGCGGCGATGAGTGAGGACGTGCTTAGGCGCGTTTCTGTCGTGCTTGAGTCTGCCGACATTGCAGTGCTGTTCATTGCTCCGGCCGGCGCCACGCCGCCCGATGCGGTGTCGGCGAAGCCGCTCGTAGACGCCGCTCAGGCCAAGGGGGTTGCAGCTCTCATCGTGGGTGACGCGCAGCTTGCTCGCACCCTGCGTGCTGATGGCGTGCATCTGCCCTGGACGAAGGAAGTGGCGAAGTATTATAGCGATGCGCGCCAAATCATGGGCAATCGCTTTATCGTCGGCGGTGACGTTGGGCGCTCGCGTCATGACGCCATGTCGCTCTGCGACACCGGCGCCGACTACGTGGGCTTTGGAATCCCCGGCCACGTTGAGGATCGAGAAACAGCACGCGCGCGCCAGATGGCCCTCATCGAATGGTGGAGTGAAATATTCGAGGTGCCGTGCGTCGCCTTCGATGTTGAAACGCCTCAGGAGGCAGTGGCTTTGGCGCACGCCGGTGCTGACTTTGTTGCGCTTGCCATTCCGGCGGGCCTTGCCATCGAAGAGTTGGCGCGCTGGGCGCAGGATCTAGCAGGCGCCCTGACGGCGCGGGAGGCTGCCGCATGAGACGCAGGTTTCTTGCGCGGATTCTGGGCGCCGCCGGTGTCCTAGTGGCTGGCACGCTGCCTATGCACGCCGGGACGAGCTCCTGGTATCGCGAGACGGAAGTTTCCAAGCCGCCGCCTGGCAAGTCGGTCAAGATCAAGCCAACCCCCAAAGCTGCCCCTAAGTCGGGACCTGCCACAGGCCAAAAAGCGGACACTAAAATCTTCGTGGAAGCCACAGGCGAGGACGCGGCCTATATCGCGTTCGACCAGGGACAATACCTGACGGCGCTCAAGCTCGCCGAGGAGGCGGCCGGCCGCGGTGAGCCCCAGGCCCATACGCTGATCGGGCGGCTCTACTCGGAGGGTC
>JAUWCP010000345.1 GCA_030609245.1 Hyphomicrobium sp. | reverse complement strand
TGGCGACGAATTTCTGATGTCGAGCCTGTTTACCGCGTCGGAGATCGCGCTGGCGCGGCTGGGGCTGGCGGAACTATCTGGAAACGGCCTTGATGTCGTCATCGGCGGCCTTGGCCTTGGCTATACCGCACAAGCGGTGCTGGATTACGAGACGGTAAAGTCTCTCATCGTCGTCGAGGCGCTCGATGCTGTTATCGATTGGCATGAGACGGGGCTGCTGCCGCTCGGGCCCGCGCTGACCAAAGATCCGCGCTGCCGGTTTGTACTCGGCGATTTTTTTGCGTTGGCCGCTACAAAGGAGGGGTTCGATCCCAATGGGCCCTCTCGACGGTTCGATGCCATTCTCGTCGACATCGACCATTCGCCGGATTTCCTGCTCGATCCGCGCAACGCGGCTTTCTATCAGCCCGAGGGGTTGAACAGGCTCACCGCACATCTGCATCCGGGTGGAGTCTTTGGACTGTGGTCCAACGAGCCCCCCGACGACGCGTTCACGGCGCGGCTGGCCGAGGTTTTCGCCGAGGCGCGCGCCGAGCGCGTGACGTTTCATAATCCGCTTCAGAACCGGGAGTTCACACAGAGTGTGTATCTAGCGCGGACACAGACTGCTCCGCGAAGCGATGAAAGTTTCTGAGTTAGAACCCCGTGCTCATTGGCCGTCATCCGCACTGGCTCACGCTACGCTAGAGCCGGTACCTTCGCTCATGTCCTGTCCGTTGGCACCCACAAGATGAAGATCGTGCCCGCAATGGCCGCCAGCGTAACCAGCGAAAAAAGAAGGGGATGCGTTGCCCCAATGGTCAGGCCCGTGAAGACAACCGACGCCCACGCCATCGCCAATGCCAAAAACTTTACCGCAGGGCGGATGGCCCGTTTCTGTTCGAACCGGCGTGCCTCGACGAGTGCAGCATGAAGCAAGGGGACACGTTGTATCCAGGCATACAGTCGGTCGCTCGAACGCGCAAAAGCCCATAATGCGACGAGCAAGAACGGCGTCGTTGGCAAACCCGGCAAGACCGCACCGGCCATAGCCAACGCCGTTGCAACAGAGCCGATGAGCACAAAAGCCAGCCTTGTCATTTTGCGTGAGCTTTGCCCAAAGTTTGATCTTTAAGTCCCGGCTCGCCTGTGTATGCCGGGCAAAACGTCACGTCGCTGACGTGCGCTTCACGATGGCGCGGTCTAGCTATGTTGTGTCTGTGCCGGACGAGCGAGTGGCGCGTTTTTGATGCTCCTCGATCGTGCGGCGGATCCTCTCTTCACTTTCGTGCTGCGATTTCCGGCGTAGATGGCGTCCATAAGCTATGATTACAATGCCGGCGATGAAGACCGCTACGGTGTCTATCGACGTCATGTTTTGCCAAATGTTGCCACTCTTAAAGAGTGGGGCGATGAGTCCAAAGAATGTGATCGCTGCACCGAAGCCAATCTCAATGGATCCATTTTCCGATAACATCACACGTCGTCCTCAAGCCCCTGCGCCCCTCCTTGTGATCCGTTTAAGTCCGCATCAAAGTGGCGTCTGCTTATATAACCACGAGACCGTTGGAATGCGCCATTTGTGTCGTGGAGGAGTACCATTCATCAGCGTGGTTATCGACTGCGAACGCGAACACTTCAACGTGTAGCGAGCGCATTTCTCGCGGGATCAGAGGACGTATTGGGGAAGAATATCTTCGAGCGCCGTGGGCTCTAGGCCGAGGTCCTCAAATGATAATGCGGATTTGGCCACCACGTTATCGCGCTCCATCAGCACCACCTGCGCGCGCGTGATGGGCGGGGCGGGAAGGATCGTGGCAACCGCAGCGAGCGCCTTCCAAATTGCAAACGGCAACGGCAGCAAAAACCGCCGACGTTTCATATGGCTCAAAAGAAGCTCGACGAGGGCGCGGTACGTGTAGGTGCGCAGGCCGCCAAGTTCGTACGTCTTTCCCTGCGACACAGACTTCTGCAAGGCTTTGAGCGCGGCGTTCGCAACATCGCCGACGTAGACAGGCTGGAGCTTCGTGAGGCCGTGACCGAACAGCGGC
>JAUWCP010000342.1 GCA_030609245.1 Hyphomicrobium sp. | reverse complement strand
AGTCGCGCGTCAAGTCGCTTACCGTCAGTGGGGAAACGGGTTGCCTTGAGCAGCGGCTATCAGCCAAGCTCAAAAAGGCCGAATGAACGCAAAAACGAGGGGAGAAATCTGCCCATGACTCAAGCTTTCACCATTGACGGCAAGGCAATTGCCGCCAAGGTCCGCGCCGACGTCGCCAAAGTGGTTGCCCGCCTCAAAGCTGAGCATGGCATTACGCCAGGCCTTGCTGTCGTGTTGGTGGGCGAGGACCCTGCGAGCAAGGTCTATGTGCGCAACAAAGCGGCGCAGACCGTGGAAGTGGGCATGGAGTCATTTGAGCACAAACTCTCAGAAGAGACGAGCGAAGCAACTCTTCTAGAGCTCGTCGCCACGCTCAACGCCGATCCCGCAGTGCACGGCATTCTAGTACAGATGCCGCTGCCAAAGCACATCAACAGCTCAAAGGTTCTGGAATCTGTCGATCCCGCCAAGGATGTCGATGGCTTTCACCCGATGAACGTTGGCAGGCTCTCAATCGGCGAGCCCGCGTTGGCGCCGTGTACGCCGGTTGGTTCGATCATCCTGGCAAAGTCGGTGAAGGACGACCTGACGGGGCTCAATGCTGTCGTCGTCGGCCGCTCCAACATCGTCGGCAAGCCTATGGTGCAACTGCTGCTTCGCGAGAATTGCACGGTAACAGTCGCCCACTCACGCACCCGCGATCTGCCGGGCGTTGTACGTGGCGCCGATCTCGTCGTCGCTGCCATCGGTAAGCCGGAGTTCGTGCAGGGCGATTGGATCAAACCGGGCGCCATCGTGATTGACGTTGGCATAAATCGCATCATGAAGCCGGACGGCAAAAGTAAGCTCGTTGGCGACGTTGCTTTCGCGGATGCTGCGAAAGTGGCAGGTGCGATCACGCCCGTTCCGGGCGGCGTCGGGCCAATGACAATTGCTTGTCTCCTGAAGAACACTGTCGATGCGGCGCTGATGCAGAATGGCTTGCCTCCGCAAGCTTCTTGAAGCCTCAAGCAGCCCGGCTTTGACGCAAGGTCTCGCCCCGATAACTCAGCGCCTCGGCGATATGCACGCGGCCCACACGTTCTGCGCCGTCGAGATCGGCAAGCGTTCGGGCCACGCGCAACGTGCGATGGAATCCGCGCGCTGACAGATGCAGCGCATCGGAGGCTTGGCGCAGCAGCGCGACACCTTCATCGTCTGGCGTAGCGATTTCCTCCAGTACGCGCCCGCTGCACGCCCCGTTCGTCCGGCCGCTCATTGATCCGAGCGCCGCAAATCGTTCGCGCTGAATTTTGCGGGCCCGTGCCACACGTTCGCGCACCTCCACGCTACCCTCCGCCGGCGCCGGTAGCACGAGGTCTGCAGCACTTACCGCCGGCACCTCGATCTGCAAATCGATGCGGTCGAGCAGCGGTCCGGAGATGCGTGCCTGGTAGTCCGCTGCACATCGCGGGCCGGTCCTGCATGAAAGACCGGGCGAGCCGCCGCCGCACTTGCACGGGTTCATGGCGGCTACGAGTTGAATGCGCGAGGGATAGGCGATGCGGTGGTTGGCGCGCGCAATCACGATCTCGCCGGTTTCCAGCGGCTGGCGCAAAGCGTCGAGCACGCCGGGTTGGAATTCAGGCAGTTCATCAAGGAAGAGAACGCCGAGGTGCGCGAGGCTCACCTCGCCGGGCCGTGGACGCGTGCCGCCGCCAACGAGTGCGGCCATGCTGGCTGAATGATGCGGCGTGCGGAACGGGCGCTCAGTGGCGAGCTTTCCACCCATCAGCTCGCCTGCGAGGCTTTGCACCATTGAGACCTCGAGCATTTCTTCGGTGCTGAGCGGCGGCAGGATCGAAGGTAACCGCGCCGCAAGCATCGATTTTCCGGAACCGGGCGGTCCGATCATCAAGAGGTTGTGCCCACCTGCGGCTGCGACCTCGAGCGCACGCTTGGCACTCTCTTGACCCTTCACGTCGCGCAGGTCGGGCATCGGCCCGCCGTCGCGTTCGAGGCTCGGCTTTGGGCGGGAGAGAATTTGCAAACCCTTAAAGTGATTGACGAGCGAGAGGAGATGAGGGGCGGCCAGGATATCGACGTCCTCGCCGGCCCACGCGGCTTCGGAGCC
>JAUWCP010000281.1 GCA_030609245.1 Hyphomicrobium sp. | reverse complement strand
CCTTCCGCACGTGAGGGTCCACGACCTCAAGCACACGTTCGGCCGCCGCCGTAGGGCGGCGGGCGTGAGCTTTGAGGATCGCCAGGATCTGCTCGGACATCGCTCCGGTCGGATCACCACCCACTACTCGGCGGCCGAACTTCAAAGGCTCATCGAGGCGGCCAATCGCATCTGCGATGGAAACGGCGGCGAACCGGAGCTTGTGGTGATGCGCGGCTCCTTAAACTTGGAGTCACGCAAATCTCCCGCAAGCGAATTACCGCCGCTGTCGCGTGTGGGCTAAGGTTTTGAAATCAATGGTGCCCAGGGGCGGAATCGAACCACCGACACCGTGATTTTCAGTCACGTGCTCTACCAACTGAGCTACCTGGGCTTGAACTCTAGCAATCCGATCGCCGCGCCAAAGCTCGGCCGTTATAGAGATGCCCCCTAACCCTGTCCAGCGCTACCCTGTTGAGCCGAACAGCAGCCCCAGAACCAAAGCTAATCGGCTGCTTCGCCGTCCTCGTCTGTAGGTGCCCCCGGCACACGACCGGCCAAGGCATCGTCTCCGTCCTCGTCCGCATCCGCCTGGCCGCCGGGTATCGCGTAGCCACCGCGCAGCCAGCGCGACAAATCGACATCGCGGCAGCGGCCCGAGCAAAACGGCCGGTAATCCATCTCGGTAGGCTCACCGCAAATGGGGCAGCGGTCACGGCCGGCAGTATCCGCAGTTGGTGTATCCTTGCTCGCCATTTTCCACTACCGGATCAGATTTTTAACTGCGTTCGAGCTCTGCTGCTCGCACCCAGTTGAAGTGAATTGGGAAGCCCTCGCTCACCAGCATTCCAACAGTCTCCGTCAGCGGCAGGCCGACGACGCTGGTGTATGAACCGACGATCTTTTGCACGAAACATCCGGCAAGCCCTTGGATTGCATAGCCGCCTGCTTTCCCGCGCCATTCTCTAGAGGCGACGTACGCTTCGATCTCCTCACGCGACAGATGCTTAAAGCGCACGCGCGTATCCACGATCTTTTGGCGCATACGGTCGTCCGGCGTGATCAAGCATATGCTCGTTAAAACGCGATGCGCGCGTCCCGACAACAGCTCGAGACAATGCGCAGCCTCCTCCAAGTTCGTGGGCTTCATCAGAATGCGACGCCCCACTGTGACCACGGTGTCGGCACCCAGCACGTAAGCAGACGCAATGTCCTTGTCGTTAGCGATCTGGTCGCGCGCCACTTCGGCCTTGGCGCGCGCCAAGCGAGATACGTACCCGCGCGGCATCTCAGCCCGGCGGGAGCTCTCATCAATCGTTGCGGGCCGCAGCGCATCGGGCTCGACCCCGACCTGAGAAAGCAACATCAGCCGCCGCGGGCTGGCGCTCGCCAAAACGAGCGTCGGCCGCACTGCCCCCTCTTTTTGTCCGGAATTCGTCCGGGCAAGTTCGCGGCGAAGGGTTTCCCGGCGTGGTTTATCGGTCCGGCTGAGCGCGGTGAAAAATGCGGCTTTGGCAGTCATGGAAACATCACCTGGACGTGAGAGATGGGCACAGCTTCATCAATACCGCATAAAACAAACTGATATGGCCTTACCTGGGGATAAGATCGGCCGGCAGGCGCAACCCTCAAGACTTGTGACAGGCTGGGGCGCCATTGGGGTGGCCGATGCCGATGCTTCGACGCGATTCCAAAAGTTTTTATGGCGGTAGACGCAGCGGACTTGTCCATAGACAATGCAAAGGCAGCCCTTGAAATGCAAGAGGTCAATCTACCATTGCCATGGAGCCGTGTTTTCGGGCTAAATTGCCCACGCGATCACGCCGACAGGATCTGCCATGATTGACAAGACCGCCATCGTCGAACTGCTCGGCAACACCCAACTTTTTGGCTCGCTCGAAGAGACCGACCAGCGCGCGGTGGCCGACGAGATGCGCGAGGTGAGCTTCGCGGCAAACCAAGTTATTTTCGCCCGCGGCGATGCGGGCCGCGAAATCTACCTGGTCGTCAATGGCCGCGTGCGGCTTTCCGTGCTCAGCGCGGAGGGCCGCGAGTTGTCGTTCGCACACGCGGAACCTGGGGCCATTTTCGGCGAAATCGCCATGCTCGATGGGGGAACTCGCACGGCGGATGCAACGGCCGTCAACAAGGTCACAGCGCTCATCCTGTCAAAACCATCCTTCAAGCGCGTAGTGGACGCGCACCCGCATATCGGAGAAGCTGCCATCGGCTTCCTTTGCTCGCGCGTGCGTGAAGCCGACCAGCAGCTGGAAGCTATTGCGCTCTACCCGATTGAAGGCCGTCTTGCCCGCTTCTTCCTGGCCGCCGCACGTCAGACGTCCCCTGATAGCGCGGAAGGCCACGTCGAAATTGAGCTGCCCATGTCACAGAGCGAGCTCGCCTTGCTCATTGGTGCCAGCCGGCCGAAGGTCAATACGGCGCTGTCGCTGCTGGAAGTAAGTGGCGCTCTGAAACGCGACGGGACCCGCATTATTTGTGACTTGGAGGAGTTGCAGATGATCGCCGGGGCAGAGTGAACGGTTCAAGGGATCTTCCCTTAGCTGCAACCCGCGCCCTGGGTTAAGATCGGACCAGCACTCCTGCGAAATGGGGCCCATGCGCGCGATCCGCGAATTGCCAACTGTGCCGTTCTTGCGAACACTCAGTTCCGAGCTGGGCGCGCGCTTCAAGCTCGTCCTCCATAGGCCCATGGCGCGGCGCGCGCGCACTATTCTGCGTCGTCTCGCCGATGCGGGAACGGCGTCTTACCCACCCGATACCAGACGCCGGCTCAAGATCCTCAACATGGTCGCTTACCTGATTGCGATCACGACGTTGATCTATGCCATCCAGCAGGCGGTCCAGGACTTCACGACCTACGCGCCGATGATCTTGCTCAATTTGGCGCTGGTTGTCGCGGCCCTCATGGTACCGCTGGCGCACCGCATCAACGACATAGCAGGCGGTCTCCTGCTCGTAGGTGCCGAGTACGCCGCTCTCATTGGTTTTGGGGATTTTTTCAGCCGCGAGGCCGGCACACAGCTCCAATATTTCGTCGCCGCCGCCGCCCCTTTCGTTATATTTGG